>JBEGLK010000062.1:0-8782 GCA_041183605.1 Pseudomonadota bacterium | reverse complement strand
ATTGAGAAACTTCAAATAAGACATGGATTCCTTCTATCCCAGAACTAGGGGAGATGGTAACCATTTTGATTAGGAATAGCTACTGTCCTGCGTGATGTCCGGACACCTTGCCCGGATATGGAATTCTGGCCGGAGGGGTGGCCGCTTCGCGCCCTCAGGAGACGCGGGCGGCTGGGGGCTCTCCCAGACAGCGGCGCCACACTGGCCAGGTCAAACCCAGACTGACAAGACCGCACAGCGCGCAAATAACGGCGGCCGTTGATGCCCCCAACCATCCCGCCAGCCAGCCGACCATCAGGAACCCGAGCGGTGCAATGCCGATGCACATCGTCAGCAGACCCAGTGCCTCGGCCCGTTTATCCTGCGGCGCCGACACATAAACCAGCGTGGCCTGCATGGCCCCGAAGCCCGACTGCCCGATTCCCACCACCAGCAGCGCAGCAGCCGTCATGAACGGATTCACACTCTGCGCAAAAATCGGCAGCGCCATCAGAAAAACAAAGACGCCGCCAACATACAGGTGCCCGTAGCGTGATCGGCGGGACACCGCCATCAACACCAACGCACCAATCAGCGCCCCAAAACCGTCCATGCTCGCCAACAGGCCGATATTTTGTGTGCTGAGATGCAGGCGCTCCTGCCCGATCACCGGCACCATGCTCAACACCGGCCAGGCGAAAAGGTTGAAGATGATGGTGATACAAAGAACCGACCTGAGTTGAATATTATCGCGCGCGGCCAGCACGCCGCCAATGAGCATCGACGAGATCGAGGGCTTCTGCCCGGTCATTGAGGCCGGGCGGTCGGCAAGCGTCAGCACCGAGGTCAACACCGGCACATACAGAAGCGCAGCGAACACAAACACAGCCGTCATGCCGCCATAGGCGAGCAACAGACCACCCAGGCTGGGGCCAAGCAAACGGCAGCCATTGTTTGCCACCGCGTCGAGTGCCATCGCCTGGCCCATGCGCAGGTGACCTGCGATGTCGCCGATCAGGCCACGGCGCATCGGCATGTCGCCAGCCCAGGCCGTGCCGCTGATAAAGCTTGCCACCGCCAGATGCCAAACCTCAAGCGCGCCGAGCGCAGACACGGTCAGCAAGCAAAGCGTTGTTAACAATAAGGCACTCTGAGTCACGATCAGGCCGGTGCGGCGCGAAATGCGTGCTGCCACAGAGCCAAACAGGACGCCGAACAAGCCCATCGGCAACATGCGCAGCATGGTCATGCTGGCGACCCAAGCGGCAGATTGAGTCTGTTGGTAAGTGAACACGCCGAAAACAAGAATCTCGAGCCACCGGATCAGCGAGCTCAGCAAACCGACTGTCCATAACCGGCGGAACCCTGGATCTCGATATATCGGAAGCGTCAAAGTCAAAACGTGCCTCTACAGAGTGTGATTGCAGAAATTTCAGGGGCAAACAAAACCTGTGAACTTACTTGTCGCGATATCCGGTGAACTGATAAGCGACGGATACACCCACCACATTGGCTTTGAAATCTCCGCCGCTGGATTGAATCCGACCCAGGGTCAGCATCACCGACGTGGCGTCCGACAAACGGTACCCAACCGAGCCATTGCCCTGCATCACGAAGCCGCCGCCGACCGCCAAACCACCGCCACCGGCAGCACCCGCCAGCGCTTCTGCTTCGACGTACCACCGATCACTCAAACGTTTCTGCGCGCCCAAACCCACCTGTCCGGTCATGTAGGCGCCGGCATCACCGCGATAAGCAGCCAGACCTTGTCCGGTCACAAACATATCGGGGGATAGAAAGTAGTCAAGCTGCACGCCCAGATTACCGACAGGATCGTCGACAGAGCGGTTGCGCCATTGCGGCGCGCCCTTGTAGTAGCTTTGATTGGCCACCCGAACCCGCAAATGACGAGTATCAAAGCGGTTCAAATCACCCGCTGCCACGGGTGATCCACTGACGGCAGGACTACCAAAACGGTAACCCAGTTTGACATCCAGGCTTTGCGCCCTGAAGCTGCGTGACGGCGCTCGCAACTCGCTGAGCCCGAGTTCCAGTGATAAATTTTGAGTCAGTCTTTGCTGGTAGGCGAGACCCGCTTCCATCAGCAAGCCACCCCCAGTGTCAACACCCCCGCCACCCGCAGGCCCCAAACTCGCAAAAACTTTGAGCGCTTGCGTGTTATTCACCGGGAAGCGATAACCGCCACCAGCCAAAATTTGCATGTAACCATTACTTTGGCCGCCCATTGCACCTTCTGACTCAAGCTTCAGAAACCAGCGATCATCGAGGTACGACAACCATTCGATCCCCATCAATTGCATGCTCTTGTTCTGAAAGCTCCCATCATCCCGCACCACGGAGTCGGGCAATCGATAAGAACGGTAGACCGTTGCCAGCTCGTTTTCACTGACTTTCAAGCCCTTGAATCCTGAATTGTCTGAGGCAAGGCTTGATGCCTTGGGCCAGCCCGGACGCAACAAGGTGTGGAACGGAAAGTCGTATTGCAGATAGGCTTGTGTACTGCCAATGGTGCCGGATGGAAAACTCACCCGGCTCACACCAAAACCAAAATTGCCGGCACCTTGGGTCTCATAGACCAGGCCCGCATCCGTGCGCAGCATCAAGCCACCGCCCGACAGGGTATAACCACCCCGGCCGCCACCGGCTCCCACAAACAAACCCGCACGTGCTGACCAGGCATCCCAAAGTGGCTGATGAACTTCGCCCGCCACACCCAAGGTGATGAAGCCCCCCCGTTCACCCCGGACAGCACCATAACTCCCTACACCAAGTCGCGCGTGACGGCTCACGTCAAACAACATGGTGCCACCCAGCATGCCCATCTTCTCGTCGCCTGGCAGTGAAATATTTTCAGTTGTGAAACGCAGCGTGGTGGGAACCGGCTCGATCAACGCCTCAGTCTCGGCAGCGTGCACAACTGTCGCCAGGTTGACAGCAAGCAGCAGCAGGGCGCGCGCGATACCGTGGTGGGTGGCTTTGTTTTGAAGGGTTGAGAAGTTCATGATGGTTGGTAAGTCAATAAATATAGCTATGCCCGGCCGCCTGGCGTGATGTGCATGAATTTCATAACGACTTTGCCTTTTGCTGTGGCGGACGAAGCAGCAGGATCAACGGAATGGCAGATAGCGTCACCCACATCATCAGTCGAAAGTCTTGCAGGTACGCCAACGTGGCGGCTTCCCGGTTGACGAGTGCGTCGATGAGTGCCAACCCCTGCGGCGTTGAAATATCCAGGGCGCCACTTTCAACCGCTTGGCGCAAGGGCGCGCCAAACGGGGTGATGTAATCGGACAAAGCTGCGTGGTTTGCTTGCACTCTTTGTGCGAGATACGTGATGACCACCGAAATGCCGATGCTGCTGCCGATATTGCGCATCAGGCTGAAAAGTGACGCACCTTCGTTCCGATAACGCGGGTGCAGCGTTGAAAAGGTGATGGTGGAAAGCGGAACAAAAACAAAACCCAGGCCCAGCCCCTGGATGATGCCGGTCAGCACAATGGCAGAACCCGGAATATCGGTGGTGAACGTTGTCATTTCCCACAACGAAAAAGACGTCAGCAGCAGACCCAAAAGTATCTGGTAGCGAGCGTCTACCTTGCCCGACAGTTTGCCCACCACAATCATCGCCACCATCGTCCCGGCCCCACGTGGCGCCAGCAGAAAACCAATGTCGATGATCGGGTACCCCATGAGCCCTTGCATGAAGGGGGGCAACAAGGCCATCGTGGCCAGCAGGATCAGGCCGATCACAAAAATGAACACCAGACCAACGCTGAAGTTGCGATCCTTGAACAGGCCAGGTTCAAGAAATGGATGCTCGAAAGTGAAGATGTGGGAAACAAACAGGTAAAAAGCCATGGCCGCCAGCATGGCTTCAAGCAGCACCTCGCGGCTGGCAAACCAGTCCTGTGACTCCCCCCGGTCCAGCATCATCTGCAGTGCACCAATGGCCACACTGAGCAGCGCAAAACCCAGCAGGTCAAAGCGACGACTGCGGTCCAGCGGTGTTTCGTGAACAAAGGCAGCGAGGCCGAACCAGGTCAGCAAGCCAAAGGGCAAATTGATATAGAAAACCCAGCGCCAGCTGTAATACTCGGTCAACCAGCCACCCAGGCTGGGCCCCAGGATGGGCCCGATCATCACCCCAACGCCCCACATGGCCATCGCCGCGCCATGACGCTCGCGCGGGTAAGTGTCCAGCAGAACCGACTGGGAAAGTGGCACGAGACTGGCGCCGAATACCCCTTGCAATAACCTGAAGATCACAATTTGCGCCAGATTTTGCGAGGCACCACACAGCATCGAGGTCACGGTGAATCCGACCACGGCCCACATGAAGACACGCTTGCGCCCGAGCCGCGCGGTCAGGAAACCGGTCAGCGGCATGAAGATGGCCGCCGCGACAATGTACGAGGTCAGCACCCAGGAAATCTGGTCTTGGGTGGCACCCATCGTGCCTTGCATGTGCGGCAAGGCCACGTTGGCAATGGTCGTGTCCAGCGCCTGCATGATGGTCGCCAACATCACCGACACCGTGATGAAGCCCCGGTGCGTGACTTGCGGCGAGGTGGCCGTAGCGGCAGCTGCGGTCATGAGGCCATCACATGGAGAAGCCAAACAACCGACGGCGGTGGCCGGTGTCGATTTCAGCCTTGGCGCTCAAACCGGCACGCAGTTCAGGCAGGCCCGAGGCTGGGATGATTTTGATGCGGACTGGCACCCGCTGCGCAATTTTGATCCAGTTGCCGGTCGCGTTTTGTGCCGGGATCAACGAGAACTCAGCGCCTGTCGCCGGGCTCAGACTTTCGACCTCACCGGTCCAACTGGCGTCAGGAAAGGTATCAACCTGGATTTTTACGGTTTGACCTGGGTGCACATAGGTCAGATCGGTTTCTGTAAGATTAGCCTCGACCCAAAGCTTGCCGTTCACAACCAGCGCCATCGCCATGCTGCCAGCCTGGACAAACTGGCCCAGTTTGGGCAGTTTGCTGACGGTGCCAGTCATGGCCGCGCGCACTTCAACCCGCGACAGATCAAGACGGGCCTGTTCCAGTTCTGCCTGCGCGGAACGATAAGCCGGATGTTGTTCGACCGGCGTATTCACGCTTCCGCCCAGAGATTCGGCAATACGCTTGAGGTCCTGCTCCGTCACAAGGATTTGTTGCCCGGCCAAATCGGCACTCTGCTTGGCGTCGTCAAATTTTGAGGCAGATACAAAATTACGGTTCACCAGCTCGGCCTGACGGCCTTGCTCTTTCAACGCGAAAGCATGCCGGGTGCGGGCCACCGTGATTTCCGCCTGCTTTTCCCGATAACTTGCGCGCGTAACGGCCAGATCGGTGCGCACCTGTAGCAGCTTTGCCTCGGCCTTGGCCACGGCCAGCCGAAAGGGGGCGGCATCCAGACGAAACAACAGCTGACCGGCGGTGACAAGCTGGTTTTCACTCACGAGAAGTTCCTTCACCACACCGGAGACCTCGGAGCTGACCGACACCTTGTCTGCCTTGAGGTAGGCGTTCTCGGTTTCAACGATCCTTCCCCCCTGAAGATACACAACGCCCACAACGAGCAAGGCGAGCATGGGAATCAAGCCCAGCAGGACAAGGCGCTTCATCATGCGTTTGCCCAGGGTGGGCGATGCCTGGGTATGAGGGTTTGGAGATTGGTTATCGCTCATGCTAAGGTCTTTGGAAGAGGCTTGTCGGAAAAAGAGGGCACAGAAAGTTTGTCGTGCATTTTCTGCAGCATGGTTAACAAGTCGGACACTTGCCGCTCGGTCAAGCCATCCAGTGCCTCTTCGCGAATGGATCGGGTGACCTCCTCAATCGACTCAAGATGGGCCTTGGCCGACGGCAGCAGATACAGCTGGTAAGCCCGTCGGTCGGTGGGGTCAGGTCGGCGCTCCAGCACGCCGCCACTCACGAGTTGGTCAATCAAGCGCGTCAGGGTGATCGGTTGCACATCCAGCAGTTCTGCCAGATCGATCTGGCGGATACCCTCTTGCCTGGAAACGTAAACCAGCACACGGGCTTGCGCCAAGGTCAGGAAACTGCCCGCGAGCCGCTTTTCAAAAGCCCGCCGCATCTGCCTTGTGACATCGGCAAGCAGGAAACCCAAACTGTTTTTGTTGACCGACACAAAACACCCAAATTAATAAGTATTGCTTATTTTAAGCAATGTATTAAATGGGGTTCGATATGTGGAGGTATTACGGCCATCAGTGATGTGGCGGCACACGCAGCGGCAAGCGGCTGGTCGAGAGCAGCACCAGCAACTGAATGGCGAGCAGCCCGACAAAAGGCAGGGTGAACACATGGGGTCCGGAAGCTGATGCGGGTACTTCGGTGGCCGCGACGATCATGGCCAGCAGCGTTGTGCCAATGGGCCCACCCAAGCGCTGGATGATGTTGGCGGCAGTGGCCGCCTGTCCGAGCATCTTGCCGGGCACTGAAGCATAGGCCGCAGAAATGGAAGGCACACCAATCGAGCCATGTCCCGCACCGCGAATGACGAGACAGACAAACATCAAGCCGGCAGAGAAACCGGCCACGGTCATCCACAACAAGGCCAGCGTCCCCAGGACGTTGAGTAGTGCGCCAGTCATGGCCACCCTGCGACAGCCAAATCTTTCAACCAGATAACCCATCGAGGGGTAGGCAGACATCATGCCCAGCCCCGTTGACATCAGGATCAAACCCGTTTTGATTGGTGAAAAACCGCAACCCACGATCAGGAAAAGCGGGATCAGGAACTGCCCGGAAAATACGGCCGCGTTCGCCAGAAACTGGGTCGTGGCCGCAATCGTGAAGATACGGACTTTGAAGAGTTGCAGGTTAATCAAAGCTGCCTGCTTTTTTCGCGTGCCATGCCAAACGAAACCGGTCAACAACACCAAACCGGCGACGATAGCCACGTCACCAGTGGGCAACGAGGCATTGTCAAGGCCGTACAAAAGCAGGGAAAGCGCGGGCGACAACAGCAGGAAGCCAACAAAATCAAAGGCACTTCGTTCGGTCGAAGGTTCGTCGGCAGGCAGCAACCGGGCCGCCAGAGCAACAGCCAGAATACCGATGGGCAGATTGATATAAAAAAGCCACGGCCAATCGGCATATTCAAGCACCAAGCCGGCGACCGAGGGGCCAAGAATCGGCCCGAGCAGGATAGGCACGGCGGTATATCCCATCACCCGTGCCATGTGCCGCCCTGCAATGCGCGCGATCATCATCTGGGTCATGGGGGCGAGCAAGCCACCCGCCGCGCCCTGAAGAATTCGCGAGGCCACCAGTTGGCTCAGGCTTGTCGCCGCGCCGCACAGCAACGAAGCCAGTGTGAAGGCCGAGAAACACCAGAGGTACAGGCGTTTTGCGCCGAGTCTTTCAACCAGCCAGGCATTGAGCGGAAGCGTCAGGGCAAGCGCCAGCAGGTAGCCGCCAATGATCCATTGCGCGCCGGTGATCGAGGCCTGAAGATCCTGGCGCATGGCCGACAAGGACACATTGACGATTGTCGAATCCAACTGCGTCATCAGTGGCGCGAGCAGCACGACGGAACAGATCTTCCAGATTTTCGGATCAAGCTTGTCGTTATTTCCGCCACCGCCATCAGTGGACGGCGCCGGCAGATTTGCCTCAGCTGCTTTTTCTTCGCTCTGGCTCATGACTGCTGCCGTCTTGCGGTTCACGCTTCAAAGCCGTGGCGCGTGGACGTTGGCCCTGGCCTGCGGCGGGTTCGCCAAAAGTCGGCGAATGTTCAATGCATCCAGACGGGTTGCCGCCGTCGCCTTGGCGTTGAGCAAGACCAAGGTAACACTTTTACCTGCTTGTTTGATGCGCATGATCAGGCAGTGGCCTGCTTCGTTGGTAAAGCCGGTTTTTGACAGCAGCACATCCCAACCTTTGGCCCCCACCAGATGATTGGTGTTGTGGAAGGTCACGCCCCGTCCGTTCATCTGAACCTTGTCCGATTGGTTGGTCGTGATGTTGATGATCTCGGGGTAGGCTGCGGCAGCCATGGCCATTTTTGCCAGATCTGCAGCACTGGACATATTTTCAGGCGAGAGGCCGGTGGGCTCCTTGATCACCGTGCTGGTCATGCCAAGTGTCTTGATTTTGGCGTTGACCGCCGCAAGAAAGGCCGCATTGCCGCCAGCATAGGTACGGGCCAAAGCTGCGGCAGCACGGTTGTCAGAGGACATCAAGGCCAGTTGCAGCACTTGTTTGCGCGGCAAAGTGGTGCCCACCGGCACGTGCGACTTGCTGTGTTTGAGCAGGTCCACATCGGCGCCATCAATGGCGATCTTTTCATTCATGTCGGGCTTGCTGTCCAACACGACCATGGCCGTCATCAATTTGGTCAGGGAAGCAATTGGCACTGACTCAGCCGCACTTTTTTCAAGCAAAACCGCACCAGTGTCGTTGCTGATCACGATGGCATGTTCGGACTTGAGTTGCAGCGCAAAGGCACCGGCCGCATAGAAGAAGAGAAAGCCAACAACAAGCGACTGGATGGGTTTGAAGGTCATGGGCAGGGCAGAGTGGAAAAATTACGGACTGATGGCGGCACCCGCCAATCAGCCTGGCCGGCATTATCGCCGCCCGAGACTTAAATGAGCCTTAGCTCCACCAACTCGTGCAATCCGCGCCCCCTCCCGGCTTGTATCATCCGCCAATGGTCACCTTCACCCAAATCCTTGGATTTCTATTGGCTGCGATCCTGATCACGGCAACGCCGGGCCCAGACAACCTCATGGTGCTGGGCATGGGGATATCAAGAGGACGGCGCG
>JBEGLK010000061.1:0-9422 GCA_041183605.1 Pseudomonadota bacterium | reverse complement strand
GGCGAGTTCCTTTGCCTCGGGGGTGCTGGTCACCACCCAGGGCTGGCAATTGCTCAATACCGGTTCACTGATTCCGGTGGCCTTGACCGGCGCGGCCATTGTCTGGCTCAAGATGAAACCCCAGGTGACAAAGGTTCACGCCATGTAGCCAGGCCCTAGGTAGCCTGCTGCAGGCGCTGACTCTTCCAGTAGACGTCGTCGCCCACGCTGCCGTCGGTGCGGTAACGGTTGAGCACACGTGCCAGCACAAACATCAGGTCGGACAATCGGTTCAGGTAATGCCGGGGCGTGTCCTTCAACGCTTCCTGGCCCTCCAGTGCCACCACGGCGCGTTCGGCCCGCCTTGCCACGGTGCGGCAGACGTGGGCCAGCGCGGCAGCACGGGTGCCGGCGGGCAGGATGAACTCCTGCAAACGCGGTAGCGCTTCGTTGTGCTGAACCAGGGCGTTGTCCAGCGTCAGCACCGCTTCGGCCTTGAGCAACTCGAAACCCGGAATCGACAACTCGCCACCAAGGTTGAAGAGCTGGTGCTGAATTTCGACCAGTAGCGCGCGCACCTCGTCGGGCATGGCTTCACACAGCAGCAGCCCGATGTTGGAGTTGAGCTCATCCACGTCTCCCATCGCGTGCACCCGCAAGCTGTTTTTGGACACGCGGGTGTTGTCGCCCAAACCGGTGGTGCCGTTGTCACCGGTTCGGGTGGCGATTTCTGTCAGTCGGTTGCCCATGGGTGAACTCTAAAAAGGTGGAAGGTCGCTGCAACTTGCGCGCCGGTGCGGTTGCCTTGAGCATAATGGACGATTATGACGGAGACCCATCGTGAACGCAGCTACCCCCTTGATGCACCCAAAAATTGACAGCCGACCCGTACCAGCCGCCTTGCTTGAAGCCTTGTCGGAGCGCTTTGGCGCGCAATATTCAGAGGTCTTGGCAGTGCGGGAACAGCATGGCCGGGACGAGTCGTCCTTCAGCGTGCCACCACCGGCGGCGGTGGTCTTCGCCGAAAGCACCCAGGATGTTGCGGATGCGGTGAAACTGGCAGCGCAGTTCAAGGTGCCCGTGATCCCGTTTGGTGTCGGGTCCTCGCTCGAAGGGCATTTACTGGCCGTACAGGGGGGCATCAGCATCGACGTGGGGCGCATGAACCGGGTGCTGGCCATCAACGCCGAGGACCTCACGGTCACTGTGCAGCCCGGCGTGACGCGCAAGCAGCTTAACGAGGCCGTCAAGTCCACCGGCCTGTTTTTTCCAGTCGACCCGGGTGCTGATGCGACACTGGGCGGCATGACGGCGACACGCGCCAGCGGCACCAATGCCGTGCGTTACGGCACCATGCGCGAAAACGTGCTGGCGCTTGAGGTGGTCACGGCGCAAGGCGAGGTGATTCGCACCGGCACCCGGGCCAAAAAGTCCAGCGCCGGTTACGACCTGACCCGCCTCATGGTCGGAAGTGAGGGCACGCTGGGTGTGATCACCGAGGTGACCGTCAAGCTTTACCCGCTGCCCGAAGCGGTGATGGCAGCGACCTGCTCGTTCAACAGCCTGGCAGACGCGGTGCACACCACCATTCAGCTCATCCAGATGGGGGTGCCGATTGCGCGCTGCGAGTTGCTCGACGCCAACACCATCCGGATGGTCAACAAACATTCGAATTTGAGCCTGCGCGAAGGCGCCATGTTGCTGATGGAATTCCATGGTTCGCCGGCAAGCGTGCAGGAACAAGTCGAGACGGTGCAGGCCATTGCCAGTGATTTTGGTGGCCAGACCTTCGAGTGGGCCAGCACGCCCGAGGCGCGCACCAAACTCTGGACGGCGCGACATAACGCCTACTATGCCGGCGTCCAGTCACGCCCTGGATGCAAGGTCATCACCACCGATACCTGCGTACCGATCTCGAAGCTGGCCGACGCGTTGCTGGATTCGGTGACCGAGGCCCAGGACAGCGGCATTCCCTACTTTCTGGTCGGTCACGTCGGTGACGGCAACTTTCACATGGGTTACCTGATCGATCCCGATTCCAGCACCGAGCGCGCTAGCGCCGAGCAACTCAACAGCCAACTGGTGCAGCGTGCCCTGAAATTAGGCGGAACCTGCACCGGTGAACACGGCGTGGGCCTGCACAAGATGGACTTCCTGGTCCGTGAAGCGGGCTTTGGCGCCATTGCCATGATGCGCGCCATCAAGCAGGCGCTGGACCCCGACAACGTAATGAATCCGGGCAAGATCTTCCACTAGCCCGGATCAGGCAGAGCGCTATCGGGTTTGCAGCTTATTCGATGGTCAGGCGCTGGGCGCCGCTCATGGCCTGCTTTTTCGGCAGGGTGAGCGTCAGCACGCCATTGTCATAACGCGCCTTGGCCTGGGATTGGTCAATGTCGGTGGCCAACTGGAAGCTACGCGACACAGCACCGTAATAACGCTCGCTGCGCAACACCTTCTCGTCCCGGTTGCTGCTGTCCTGTTGCTTGATTTCGGCGCGCAGGCTCACCACATTGCCTTCTATGGCGACCTGGATGTCTTCTTTGGGCACGCCCGGAATTTCAGCCTGCACGGTGTAGGCGTCGGCGCTTTCCTTGACATCCACCTTGATCTGGGCCGGTGTTGGCAAGGCATCGCCGTGCAGTGGTTTGATGTAGAAACCCGGGGCCACATCGCGGAAAAAGTCGTCAAACAGACCGCCACGTGTCATCAGTGCATTCATGAGATTCTCCTTCTTCAACAGTGTGTTGGGTGAACGATTCGCAGTCCCCGTGACTGCAAACCCTCATGTTAGGAGATGGGCCTGAATGCGCGAATTTCAAGGTACGAGCGATCTTACTTGCCGTTGATGGCCAGCAACTCGACTTCAAACAGCAAGGTCGCGTTGGGCGGAATCACCCCACCCGCGCCGCGGCTGCCGTAGGCGATCGACGCCGGGCAGGTCAGCTTGGCTTTGCCGCCGACCTTCATGCGTTGCACCCCTTCGGTCCAGCAGGGGATGACATTGTCCAAGGGGAATTCGATGGCCTGGTTGCGCTTGTAGGAGCTGTCGAATTCCTTGCCGTCCGGGAAGGTGCCTCGGTAATTGACCTTGACCGTATCGCTGGTCTTGGGGCTGGCACCGCTGCCGTCCTTGAGCGACTTGTAGACCAGGCCGCTGGATGTGACCACGGCACCGGCTTCCTTGGCGGCGGCGTCCAACGTGGCGTCAGCGGCGTAGATCGAGGTGGCAAAAGACAGGCTCGCGGCCAGAACGGTGAGGGAAAGAGCTTGTTTCATAACTGGAGGGTCTTGTGTGTTGAAAAGGTAAGCGAACCATGGATTCTCGCTGAGCGCACATCGCATGGGTGAGGGTATGGGGGCTCGCCGATGTCGCAAAGCGAAGCGCGTCTGAGGCGGGACCCCATACCCTCACCCATGCCACCCAATAAAACAAGGCGCGAAAAATATAATGACGCCATGACCCAGACCATCATCCAGCAACTCGCCGACTTCACGGCCGACGCCACTTTTGACACGCTGCCACCTGAGGTGGTGCACGAGTGCAAGCGCGTGTTGCTTGATTCCATCGGCTGCGCTGTGGCGGCTGTTGATGAACTCAAGGGCAGTGCCGGCATCGCCTATGGCCGCATCCTTGGCGCGGGAGATCCCCAGGCGACCATCATGGGCGCGACCGGCAAGGTGTCGGTGGCGGGTGCGGCGTTTGCCAATGGCGAGCTCATCAGCGCACTCGACATGGACGTGGTGTTGCCACCCGGGCATGTGTCGCCGTATGTGGTGCCGGCTGCGCTGGCCATGGCCGAGTCGCTGGGATCGTCGGGCCGGGATCTGATCACCGCGCTGGCGGTGGCGCATGACATGAGCAACCGTTTCGGCAAGGCCATGGACAGCATGCGCCAGATGAAAGACGGCAGGTTGTCGCCACCGCCTGTTTTTGGTTATTCGAGCACCATCTTCGGCGCCACGGCGGCGCTCGGCAAACTCAGGGGACACACGTCCGGAATGCTCGCCAATGCGCTCGCGATTGCCGGCGGCAATTCACCCGCGAACCCGCAGATCGCCTGGTTCCAGCATTCACCCAGCTCGACCGTCAAACACCTCATGGCGGGTGCGCTGGCGCAGCAGGCACTGATTTCTTCCTACATGGGTGAGCTGGGTCATCGCGGCGACCTCCAGCTGATCGATGATGCCGAGTATGGTTACCGCCGCTTTATTGGCACCACCAAGTGGGAGCCCGAACACATTACCCGCAACTTGGGCAGCGTCTGGAACTTTCCGGCTGAATCGTCTTACAAGCCTTACCCGCACTGCCGCGTGGTCCACGTGATGTTTGACTGCATCATCAAGCTCATGCAGCAGCATGGCCTGCGGCCAAACGAGATCGAGTCAATGCTGGTTTACGTCGAGGAACTTGCGATTCGGCCGGTGTGGCTCAACCGTGAAATCGGTCATGTTCACGACGCGCAATTCAGCATGGCGCACGGCATGGCAATGGCTGCCCATGGCTTCCCCTTGGGTAAGGAATGGCAGGATCCGAAAAACGTTTTCAGCCCGTCTGTGATGGCGCTGATGGACCGCGTGCAAATCGAATTGCACCCCGACCACGCCAAGCCCGGGACACGCCCGGCGCATGTGGAAATACGCGCCCGCGGACAAAACTTTGTCGAGGAAAAACTCTACGCGAAGGGCAGTCCGTCACCCGATCCATCGACCTACATGACCGATGTCGAAATGATCGAGAAATTCCGCCACAACTGCGCGGGTGTGTTGCCAGAGGAACAGGTCGACGGACTCATCGACGCGCTGATGCAACTCGACCAGGTGACTGATGTCAGCGCGGTCATGCGCCTCGCGGCCAGGCCCTGACACACTACTGGGGTGTTGAAGGCGCCTTGGCGATGCGCAGCCAGTCTTCGAAAGTTTCTTCACCGAGCTTGGCCACCACCGCCTCGATGCTGCGCAGCGCCGGGTAGTTCTCACCGGTGGCAGCAGCGGTTTCGACGGCCAGGTGCAGGTCCTTGCGAATGATGGCCATCAGCGAGTCAAAGGCTTCATGGTCACGTGTCATGGTGGCGTATTTGGCCTGTGGGCCTGCCGGGTCGGCGCTGAAGGCATTGCGCCCGCTGCTCACGTCGACCACGCGCGCAACATCCGCCAGGTCCAGACCCTGGTTGAGCGCCAACTTGTAGGCTTCACCGGCCAACACAACGTTGGCGAGGCCGAGCATATTGTTGATGATCTTCATGGTTTCGCCGGCACCGAGGGCGCCGCAATGGAAGCGGTTGTTGGCGAAGCATGAAAACACCGCATCAACTGCCTTGACGTCATCCGGGTCGCCTCCGATCATGGTGGTCAACGTGCCTTCCTGGGCCCGGCTGTAGCCGCCGCTGACCGGCGCATCAATAACACGCACGCTGCGTGGGCGTAAGACCTCGCCGAGGCGCTTGACAGAATCTGCCGGCACCGTGCTCATGATCGCCAGGATCGGTGACTTGCTCCCGCCAAGGCCGGCGCACACGCCCTGCGCGCCCAGCACCACGTCCTGCACCTGCTCCGGAGTTGCCACCAGCACAATTACCAGATCGGCGCCAGCGCAATCGGCGGGCGTAGCCGCGATGTGCGCACCGCTCTGCACAAACGGCGCCAGTGCTGACGGGTTGCGCTCGCAGACGGTGAGTTCATAGCCGGCTGCTTGTACGCGCTGGGCCATGGGTGCGCCCATGGCACCGAGCCCGATCACGGCGACTGATCGAATCGTCATGTGAATTTCCTTTGTTCGCAGATCCAGTTCAGGCTGGATTCATCTTGATGTTTTGTCCATCGGACATCGTTGCCAGCGAGACTATAAGCGATAGACCGTGCCACTCATTCAAGGCTGCCCTCTAGGGAAACCCCCAGTGGCACGCCGCCACCCCAAACCTAGAATTGTTTCGCATAACGATCTTTTGTTCGTATACATAAACACTCAGAGATCGAATCACCGTTACAAGTTTGCTGACAGTCCTCATTTTTTAATCCCTCAGTCGCACGGAGAGACTAAGCACGCTACGAAGACGTGTGCGCATCCGATTGAACAAATTCATCATAGGAGATATTGCATGAAGTTTTGGAAGTTTGCGATGACATGTGCTGCTGGTACTGCCCTGTTTGGAAGCCTGCTCGGCGGTGCTGGGGCCGAAACGCTGAAAATTGGCGTCATTGCGCCTTTGACTGGTCCGGGTGCTCCATGGGGCGTGGCAGCGGCCGAAGGGCAACGGATTCTGGCCAATGAGGTCAATGCCAGGGGAGGCCTCGATGTCGGCGGCAAAAAGTACCAGGTTGAGGTGATCGCCTATGACGATCAGTTCAAGGCAGCGGAGGCGGTCGCGGCATTCAACCGGCTGGTAAACGTTGACGGCGTGAAGTACCTCACCATCGCGACCTCGGCAGGAACGTTGGCCGTCAAGAACACCATTGAGTCGGAAAAGATCGTCACGCTGACCTCTTCACTGTCCGACAAAATCTACGAAAACGATACCAAATTTATCTTCCGGCTGTTCAGCCCGCCGCCTGCTTTCCTCGACAGCTTTTTGACATGGATGAAGGAGAACCGGAAGGAGCGCCGGGTCGCCATTCTGAATTCGAACGACGAAACAGGCTGGGCCCAGGCTAAATTCAGCACCGATGCGTACAAGAAGCATGCCTTCCCCATCCTGATCAGTGACATGTTCGAACGCTCGACCAAAGACTTCCAGCCCATCCTGACCAAGATCAAGGACCTGAAACCGGAAATCATCGATCTGGGTACCGCCTCTCCGGGTACCGCCGGCCTCATTGTTCGCCAGGCGCGTGAACTGGGCTACACCGGCATTTTTGTCCAGACCGGACCCGGTGGTCCCAAGGAGATCGTTGATGCGGCCGGCAAGCAGGCCGCCGAGGGCGTGATCAACACCTTGTACGCGGACAATGACAATCCTTCCTACAAACAACTCGTGGCCAAGTACAAGGCGAAGGTCGGACAGGAGCCCAACAGCATCATCGTGGCCTACTATGACGCCGCCGCTGTCTTGCTGAATGCCATCAGCAAAGCGGGTGATGTTGGCAATACCAGCAAGGTTGCCGCTGCCTTTTCAGCTGCATTGCCCATGAAGTCACTGCAGGGTGACCAGCTCACCTTCCGTGTGAGCGGAGGCACCAACCAGCAGATCAACACCATCAACTACGTCAGCATGATCAAGGACGGCAATCCCGTCATCGCAGCCAAAATCTCGCCGACACCGTAATGATGGACAGGACTGAAGCTTCAGAGAAACCGATATGAGCAAAAACGCAGTTGTCTTCCGCCGATCGGCCACCAACACCGACTTTCCCTATGCGGTCGAGACTGGAACAGTCGAGCAGCGCCAAGCGGTTGCAGACTGGTTGGCTGGTCTTGATCAACTGAGCCCCGAGGTCAGGGAAAAGGTCATCACGGCCTGGGTCACCGTGCTCTGCTGGAGCGACTTCGACACCATCGAAGAGGTGCCCTACTATCCCGGCGTACCCGGCTACCGGCTGGCTGACCATGTGAACGACGTGACCGAACACGGGATGGCGATGTCAGAGACGGCTGCGAAACGCTGGGGTGACAAGATCGACGCCAATATTCTCGTCAGTTGCCTGATTCTGCATGACGTCGACAAGCCTTTGCTGTTCACGAAGGTTGACGGCAAAGAGGGCTATACCCCGATCACGCGACAAATACCCCATGGTGTGCTTGGCGGCATGTTGCTCAAGGACATCGGGTTCCCGCTTGAGGTGGTGGCGACCGTCACCACCCATGCGGGCAACATGCCTTTCCATGCCGAGACGGTCAGTTCCTGGGTGCTGCACTACGCGGATTACTTCTGCGCTGACAAGGTCTTTTTGCTCAAAGGTGCAAAACCGATGTTCCAGCGTTACCGCGTGGAGTTCTGACGATCCACGCTTTCCTGCCGCACTTCAAAAGTGCGGAGGGATCGCTTTAAGCCAGCAATGCATTGACCCGCTTGACGTAGGCTGCAGGATCAGCTGGCAGGCCGCCTTCGGCCAGCAGGGCCTGGTCGAACAAGATGTGCGCCAGGTCATTGAAGTGCACCGAGCCATCGAGTTTTTTCACCAGCGGGTGTTCGGCATTGACTTCAAGCACCGGTTTCACGTCGGGCGCGGCCTGGCCGGCTTGTTTCAGCATGCGTGCCAGTTGGGTGCTCATGCCGTGGTCCTGCACCACCAGGCAGGCCGGGCTGTCGACCAGACGGGTGGTGACACGCACGTCTTCGGCTTTTTCCTTGAGTGCCTCCTTGAGTTTGGCCAGCAGCGGCTTGAAAGCTTCGGCAGCTTCTTCCGCGGCTTTTTTCTCGGTTTCGTCCTGCAACTTGCCCAGGTCGACCGCGCCTTTGGCCACGCTTTGCAGCGGCGTGCCGTCGAAGTCGTGCAGGTAGTTCAGCGCCCATTCGTCGACACGGTCGGTCATCAGCAGCACTTCGATGCCCTTCTTCTTGAACACTTCGAGCTGTGGGCTGTTTTTGGCGGCGACCGAGTTGTCGGCGGTGATGTAGTAGATGGCTTCCTGGCCCTCTTTCATGCGTGCCTTGTAGTCTGCCAGGCTGACACTCACGCTGTCGGTGGTGCTGCTGGCAAAACGCAGGAGCTTGGCAATGCGGTCCTTGTTGGCGTAGTCTTCGCCCAGACCTTCCTTGAGCACGGCGCCAAATTCGTTATAGAACTTGGTGAATTTGCCGGCCTGGGCCTTGTCTTCTTCCGATACCACATCGGTCACGCCTTCAGCCGAGGCTTCCGGCAGCTTGTCGTGTTTGGCCAGGTCTTCGAGCATGCCGAGCCCTTCGCGGATGGCTTTCACGTCGCGGCTTTCCTGCAGCAGTTCGCGGCTCACGTTGAGCGGCAGGTCGGTGGAGTCGACCACACCCTTGACGAAGCGCAGGTAGGTCGGCAGTAGCGCCTCGGCATCGTCCATGATGAAGACACGCTTCACATAGAGCTTGACGCCAGCCGATTTGTCGCGGTTGTACAGGTCCATCGGCGCTTTGCCGGGGATGTACAGCAACTGCGTGTATTCGGTGCTGCCTTCAACCCGGTTGTGGGTGTGCGCCAGCGGGGCCTCGAAGTCGTGGCTGATCTGTTTGTAGAACTCGTCGTACTGCTCTTGCGTGATGTCCTTCTTGGCGCGCGCCCAGATGGCGTTGGCCTTGTTGACGGTTTCCCAATCGCCGGTCTTGACCATGGCGCCGGGCTGGCGGCCGCCGTTTTCGTCACCCGGGTTGATGAGTTCGCCGTCTTTCCACTCTTCCTTTTCCATCAGGATGGGCAGGCTGATGTGGTCGGAATACTTGTTGATGATGCCCTTGATTTTCCAGGCTGACGCGTACTCCATGGCGTCGTCGCGCAGATGCAGGATCACGCTGGTGCCACGCTCGGCCCGCGTGATG
>JBEGLK010000060.1:0-10370 GCA_041183605.1 Pseudomonadota bacterium | reverse complement strand
CAAATTTGGCACCCTGCCCTACACCGTGCAGGAAGGCGCGCGCGCTGCCAGCAGCGACTTTGTTACCTCCCCCGAAATCACGCCGCTTTTTGGCTGGACATTGGCACACCAGGTGGCGCAAGCGCTTGAAGTAAGCCAAACGCAGGAAGTCTGGGAATTTGGCGCCGGCTCAGGCGCGCTGGCATTACAGGTGCTGCAAGCCTTGCAAGCCCAGAACAAACCTTTGCCGCGCTACACCATCGTCGACATTTCAAGCAGCCTGCGCGAACGCCAGCAGGCCACACTGTCAGCCTTTGCCACTCAGGTGCGCTGGGTTGATGCCTTGCCGGACGAGTTGCAGGGCGTGGTGCTGGGCAACGAGGTGCTGGACGCCATGCCGGTCAAGTTGCTGGCCCGGGTGAACGGCGCGTGGCATGAACGCGGCGTGGTATTGGCCACTCCAGACCCAGACGGCACACCCACGTTTGCCTGGCAAGATCGCCCCACGGCGCTACGCCCGCCGCTTGCCATTGACGGACCCCAGGATTACCTGACCGAAATCCATCCGCAAGGCGAGTCCTTTGTGCGCACGCTGGCGACCCGGCTGTCACGCGGAGCAGTGTTTTTGATCGACTACGGTTTTCCGGAGGCCGAGTATTACCACCCGCAGCGCCACATGGGCACCGTGATGTGCCACCAGGCGCACCAGGTGGACGACGACCCGCTGGCCCGCGTCGGCCAGAAGGACATCACCGCCCACGTCAACTTCACCGGCATTGCGCTGGCCGGCATCGACGCCGGCCTGGGTGTGCTGGGCTACTGCAACCAGGCGCGCTTCCTGATGAACTGCGGCCTGCTGCAACAGATGGAGACCGCCGATCTGCCGACCCGGGTGATGGCGCAAAAACTGATCATGGAGCACGAGATGGGTGAACTCTTCAAGGTCATCGGTTTTTACAAGGGTGAGCCCTGGCATGCCGTCGGCTTCGAGCTGGGCGACAAAACCCACACCTTATAAAAAAGGCCCAAACCATGTTTCGCTGGCTGATTGTTGTTTTCCTGGCCCTGGTCCTGATCAATGGCTTCACGCCCTGGCTGCAACGCCTGGGTTTTGGCAAATTGCCGGGCGACCTGCGCTTCAGGATATTTGGCAGGGAATTCTTTTTGCCCATCACCACCACCATCGTGCTGAGCCTGGTCGCGGCGGCGATTGCCAGAATCCTTTAAACCGAACGCTTGAAATCATGCCTTTTGCGTCCATTTACAGGACTCCAAAGGATTTGCCATGACCGATTCCCTGCACATTGTTTGCCCGCACTGCCACACCACCAACCGTGTCAAGCGCGCCCAACTGGGCCAGAAGCCCGACTGCGGCAGTTGGGTTTCGAGCGCCACATCCAGCGTAATCAGATTCCGGTGCTGGTGGACTTTTGGGCACCCTGGTGTGGACCCTGCCGCCAGATGGCACCCGCCTTCGAGCAGGCGGCCGCCCAGCTGGAACCCGCGGTGCGGCTGGCCAAGGTGGACACCGAAGCCGAGCCAAACCTGGGGGCGCGTTTCAGCATCCGCAGCATTCCCACCCTGACCCTATTTGTCGGCGGCCGCGAAGTGGCGCGCCAGGCCGGCGCCATGGGTACGGCTGACATCGTGCGCTGGACCAGGCAGCATTTGCCGCGAGGTTGAAAGAGGTGATCAAGCTTGAGCAACTTCGAATCTGTCGGCCTGCCTGCCTCACACGCATGCAAGATTGGTGCTGTCGTTAAGCCTGTGTCCTGTGTTTCTACTAAATTGGCGCCAATTTTCTCGGCAGCAGCTGCTTGCGAGACACGACTACCCATAGCTAGACTAGCCACATGTTGACCATGTCATCGGCAGCAGGTCGAGTCCTTATCGGACTATTGCTTGCGCCACTCCTTCAAGCGTGTGCATCCCCACCCGGACGATCCACAAGCCAGGTCATCCACGTCGAGACGCCTGGCTGTACGCGTGCGCAGTGCACATTGAGCAACGACCTTGGCACATGGCAGGTTGACCCGACACCTGGTGACGTAGCATTGATGACTTCCGAAAAACCGCTGAATGTGTCATGTCGGTCAAATGGCGAAATGATGGGAGCCCTGCGCTCACCTAGCGGAATTCGTCCGGTCGCGGTGGACAGCGGTGTCGCTGGTGGCGCCATCGGAGCCGGTACCATGGGAGCTGCTGGAGCACCCATACTGGCGACGCCCTACGCACCGTTTTATGGATTCTTCTTGGTGTTCGGAGCTATAGCAGGAACCGGCGTTGGACGTGCAGTGGATGCGGAATCTCGCACCTGGTCATATCCACCCACGCTGTCTGTTCCATTTAACTGCGATGCAATCGAGGCCGATTCTGCAGTCTTGGCAGCATCACCGCTTGGAATGGCTGTTCGTTCATTCTCCGTCGGTGCGCCCGAAGGCGTTGAAACCGATGCGGCCCTGATAACGGCTTTAGCGCCTCAAGGTCGCGCCGCTGCAGCAGGCCTGCAAGTTGGTGATTTGATTATCGAAGCGGATGGGCGATCTTTTGCTGGTTCGCTCGGCTTGCAGGCGCTTGTGCAAGAAGCGTCGCAAGTTTTGACTCTTAAAGTGGTTCGGGGGGAAGACAAGCTGACGATCGTTCTACCTCTGACGGGTAGGTCGCCATGAGAACCAACCCCAGGTCAATGAATTGCAGACTCTGGGCTGTCTTTCTGCTCGGCGCTGCACTGATGCTTTCCGGTTGTCAACAGTTTGCCGTGCCAGGTTTGCTTGACAAGACCTTGTTTCCGGCTACCACGCCTTCGGTGACGCGTGCCCCCAATCCGATCATGATCCTCATGTCTCCCGCAGATGCGGCTTTGGAGACAACAGGTTCAGGCAAGGCAGGCGCATTCACATGGCATACAACCGTGTCCATTGGTTCTATCGTTGAAGCAGCGGCGTTAATTTCCTTTGCGACCGAATTCGCTGGTGGCGTGACCGTTCAGCGAGCGCAGGTCGCCGCACCGGCACCGTTGACCGTGCCACCCACGCTATCGGTATCACTCGCGAACATTCATTACGAGTATCGAGACGACGTGCTGTACGCCATCCTTATTCCCCTCCCTGTAGTGGGTGGGGTAGTGGAGAAACGTGATATGACCTCGCGTCTCACAGCCGATGTACGAATCATCGACGAGCATGGGACCGTTCTGTGGAAACGTAGTTACGATTCAGGACACGAACGTTGGAAGCCGGATTACTCTTTTCGTGGTTACTCAATTGACCAAAAGGCCAAAGGGGTGCAACGTATGGCGCACCAGCAAGCCATACAGTTGCTGACCCAAGCCGCACGTGATGTCCGTGATTGGTTCGAGCTTGAAAAGCGGCGCGAACGAATTCTCTAGTTTGGATATGGAGCAATTTCTTGGAAGTCGATTGCGCACACGGCTCGGCAACCTGAGGTCATGTCCATAAAGCTGGCACAGATACCTACATTTCTAGCGGGAGGACCCGCCTTGAGCCGATGCGGGTATGGGATGCGCGCCAGCACGCCGCTCAGTTTTCGGTCAACGGTAACTCTTTGAGATCGACACCAATCAACCGCGATACCCGGATCTCAACGCCGGGCTCTTGGTATTGCTCCAGCGCAACATGGGGCATCCGGTCGCCAACCGTTGCCCGACTGCGCAGGCGTATGTATTCTGCCCACGAGGCAACGATATATCGCTCCACGAAGCGCCCCTCTTTCTCAAGGTCAGCAAACACGCGCCAGCTGAGCGCCCCATTGCGCCGTCGGGTTGGCTCGACAGACCGTATAGCCTTGAGAAAAGCCTCCCGGTTCTCCGCGGCGACCTGATACTGAACTTGGATGAGAATCGGCCCGTCATCTGCCATCGGCTGGATTTCCGTGACGAGTTCAGGGAGCTGAAAACCCGGCTTCACATCAGACTCGCTCCCGAGGGACACGCGAACACGGTGGCTGAAAGCCAGCACCAGGAGCATGACAGCCGCCGACGCAGCCAAGGTCATTTTCAAGCCGATGGCCGTCGCCAGTGCTCCCCAGATAATGCTGCCGACACCCAGACTCGCTTGCACTGAAACCAGATTAGTCGCCACTGCGCGTGCACGAACCCAAGCGGGCGCAGTGGTCTGCGTGCCTGCGGAAAGACTGGCAAATACACTGACCCAGGCCACGCCTGCCGTGAATGTGGCCATGACCGCGAACGCAATCCAGCCGGAAACTACGAGCAGCACAACTGCCAGCGCCCACAACACACTGCCATAGACGACGATGCCATGCAGGGACTTCTTCTTCAGTTGTGCTGGAACGCTGAACGCTCCGACTATGGCCCCGATGCCGAAGCCCGCCGACAGCAGGCCAAAGCCGCCGGCACCCAGTTTGAGTTGGTCCCGAGCGATAACCGGCAACAGCGCCCAAAACGCGCTGGCGCAAACGGCAAAGCCAAAATTTCGAAACACAATCGTGCGCATACCGGGTGTATGCCGCACAAAACGTATTCCGCTGATGACACCTGATACCAGTCGCTCGGGAACGCCTGGAAGTGCCGATGCAGCCGGTTTAACCTTTCTCGCGGCATGCAGCATGGCAACGAAACAACAGGCGCTGGCAAGCAGTGCACTGCCCGAGCCCATCCACGCGGCCAGGGCGCCAGCCAGGGCCGGCCCGACCGCACGCGCCACGTTAAAGGCAACAGCGCCAAGGGCGACAGCGCTGTGCAGTTCCTTCGATGGCACCAGATCATTGATGCTGGCCTGTTGGGCCGGCAAATAGAAGGTGAAGCCCATGCCAACCAGAAACGTCAACACGAGCAGAATCATCGGGTTGACCCAATCAGCCAACTCGAACAAGCCGAGCGTGATGGTTCCGACAATGAGCAAACCTTGAGTAACAAGCAGAATCTTGCGCCGCTCAACAATATCCGCAAGTGTGCCACTGACGAGGCCGAAGATGAGTGTTGGCAGTGTCGTCGCCGTTTGCACCAAGGCGACCATCAACGGCGACGGCGTCAAGGTCGCCATCAACCAGGCGGCAACCGTTCCCTGCATGGTGTAACCCAGCGCGGAACCGATGGACCCAAAATAAAAGAATCGAAAGACTCGGTGCCGAAGCGGGGAGGATCTCGTCCATCTTTTCTGCAACTCGACCAAGTTACCAAACATCCTGCATGCGCTCCTTCACATCTTCTGAAACTCGCCTGGAATCGTCAGCTGTTTGCGCGATTCGCCTGGGGCAATCAAGCATGGCGGGCGATCACTTCCAGACGAATCAAGTGTAGTGCCTCATTAAAGTAATGCATGTCAGTGGTGCCTACTGCGCACTGCCGAAGGGCAACTGGATCAATGTTGACATGACCAACTCACCCACCGGCAGCACAAGGCTTGGGTCAGTCTTGGGTAATGCCTTGGTAACCCATGCCCCAGGCCAGGGATTAACATGGCAAGCTCATCATTCACCACCACGACAATGAGAATCGACATCAAGGCTGCTGCGCATATTGAACGCACCCTGCGCCCCTGGGGCTGGTATGAAACCGTGGCTGAGTCGCCGGGGCACAAGATCAAGCGTATTGGTGTGTCCCCTGGTCAACGCATCAGCCTGCAAAAACACAGCCGGCGCGCTGAACACTGGGTGGTGGTGCAAGGCACGGCGCGCGTCACGCTTGGCGCGGACACTTTTGACCTCACGCTAGGCCAGCATTGCGACATTGCGCTGGGTCAGGTGCACCGGCTCAGCAACATGAGCGCAGAGCCGGTGGAAATTATTGAAGTACAGTTTGGCGCTTACTTGGGCGAAGACGACATCACGCGGCTGGGCGACGACTACGGCCGCATTTGACACTTTTTCATTTGCAGGACAATTTTTATGACGATCGAGGTTTTAACCGAAGGGTTCCGGCTGCCGCCTGGCAGCAAGCCAGTCGCCTGTGTCGACATTGGCGGCACCAAGGTGGCGGTCAACATCGTTGATGACCAGGGCAGCCGCGGCAAACTCACCGAACCCACAGCCACCCAAGGCCAGAATGATGCGCTGGCGCAGCAGATCATCCGCTTGATTGGACAAAGCTGCGCGCTGGCCGATGTTCAGATTGCCGACATCGCCCGCGTGGGTGTTTCCTCGTGCGGTCCGTTCGTGTTGAACCAGGGCTTGGTCGAACTGGCCGCACCCAACATTTGCGGCGGCCTGGCCGGCAAGGCACGCGGCCTGCCCAATGACTGGCAAACCGCCCTGCTCGAAGCGCCCTTGCGCGCTGTTTTCCCCGAGGTCCGTGTCGAAAACGACGGCATCGGCGCGCTGGAAGCCGAGCGCCGCTGGGGCGCCCTGCAAATTGACGGTGTGCCACTGGCGAACTGCGCCTACGTGACCTGGAGCACAGGCATTGGCACCGGTCTGTGTGTGGATGGTCATGTGTTGCGCGGCAAGAACGGCAACGCCGGCCATGCGGGCCATCTGTTTGTGAGTGACAACAGCGACGCCCTGTGTGGCTGCGGCAACGTGGGGGATGTCGAGGGCTTGGTGGCGGGTAATGCGATCGCGCGGCGTTTTCAGGCGCAGGGCTACTCAGATGCCGCCGCACTCTTTTCAGCCGCGTATGCCGGCGATGCCAGGGCTGTCGGTCTGATCGACGACTTGTGCCACGTAATGGGGCGCATGCTTTACACACTGATCGCCACGCTCGACCTGCAGCGCATCAGCATCGGCGGCAGCGTTTATTGGCACCATCGTGACTACCTGTTGCCGCGCCTGCGTGCCGAGCTGGTCGGTAAATTGCCCGCCCTCACCGAGGCTTGCGAGTTGGTCAGTGCCGGCCTGGGTGAGCGTGTGGGTGATTTTGGCGCCGTGGCGCTGGTTGCCTGAGCGCGTCATGATCCGGCTGCTTCAGCCTCAGGTGCTGGCGCGCTCGATCAACTGGTAGCCCAGATCAACCCGCGGCCTGGCCACCGCCTCCCCATTGAGCATGGCCAACAACATGGCCGCCGCCGCGCTGCCGATTTCCCCGCGCGGGGTGCGCACGGTGGTCAACGCAGGCAACATTTGGTCGCTGCCGGTGAGGTCGTTGAAGCCGGCAATGGCCACCTGCTCGGGCACCTTGATACCACTGCGTAACGCGGCCAGCAGCGCGCCCTGGGCCAAGTCGTCATTACAAAAAAAGATGGCATCGGTCTCAGGCTGTTGTCGCAGGATGTCTGTGAACATCTCGGCCCCCAACGCCATGGATGAAGTTGCCGGATTACGCCACTCCAGACCAGGCTTGTAGAGTCCGGCCAGTTCAAGTTCCTGCCGCCAGCCTGCCAGACGCTGCAGAGTCCGCGAGTCGAGTTGGGCGGCGGCAAACACGATATGCCGGCGACCGCGCTGCAACAGGTGCCGTGTCATTTCAGCACCGGCATCGATTTGCGAAAACCCGACGCTGTAGACACCCTCATCCTGCACCGCTTCCATCAGGTGTACACAGGGCACACCACTCTGTGCAATCAGCTTGCGGCTGGTTTCATTTTGCTCCATGCCCGTAATGAGCAGTCCAGCCGGGCGATGCTGCAGCAATTCGCGCAGCAGGTTTTCTTCTTCAGCGGCGTCGTAATGGGTCACACCCATCAGCACCTGGTAACCCGCCGGTCGCAAGCTGCGTTGCACCGCTTCCAGCAAGTCAACAAACAGCGCGTTGGACAACATCGGCACCAGCACCACCACCTGCGCGCTGCGGCGCGAGGCCAGTGCCCTGGCAGCAGGGTCCGGCACATAACCGAGCTCCTGGGCGGCCGCTTGGACGCGCGCCACCAGACTGGCGTCAACGGCGCGCTCGCCGCGCAATGCACGCGAGACGGTGATGGGGCTCACGCCGGCCAAACGAGCTACATCGGACAGGGTCATGCGGCCGGTGGCGCGTGAGCGTGCAACTTTTGGCGTGGTCGACATAGGGTTTATACCAGGTACAGGGATCGGAAGATGGTGTAGGATAGCGCTATCCAAAGCATTTTGATAGAATTTTGAAATAAATTTTTCAGTTTTCCCGCGGAGAATTCGAAAAATCCACCGACCTTTTCAGGTCTTTTATTTGACTTTATTGGATAGCGCTATCCCAAATTTAAATGAATAACTCAGTAGTGATCATGGGCGTGGCCGGTTGCGGCAAATCAAGCCTGGGCGCTGCGGTAGCACAGGCCTTGGAGATGCCCCTGATTGAGGGCGACAATTTTCACAGCGCCGTCAACCGCGACAAGATGAGCCAGGGTATCGCTTTGACCGATGCTGACCGTGAGGGCTGGCTGGACACCTTGTGTGAGCAACTGCGCGCGCACCCGGAAGGTGCCGTCCTGACCTGCTCGGCGCTGAAAAAGGTCTACCGCGACCGCTTGCGCCAAGCTGCCCCGGCCTTGCGTTTTGCTTTTCTGGACATCAGCCGGGAGGATGCCCAAGCCCGGGTGCAAGCCCGCGCCAAAGAACATTTTTTCTCGACCACGCTGGTGGACAGCCAGTTTGCCACGCTGGAAGTGCCCACGGGCGAAGCCGGTGTGTTGCGTCTGAATGCGATGGAACCGATCGCAGAACTTCAAGCACAGGTATCCGCCTGGCTGCAAACCAAGGAAACGATATGAGCACTCATCAATTAGTACAAGAAAGCGGGTTCAGGCGCCTGACCGCCGCCCTGATGGCCATCTGCCTGGGCATCATGGCGGTGTCCGTTTTTGTCAACGTGGTGTTGCGTTACGGTTTTGGCAGCGGGATCGCCGCCAGCGAGGAACTGTCGCGCTTGCTGTTTGTCTGGATGGTCTTCCTCGGCGCCGCAGCGGCCTACCCGGCGGGTGAACACATGGCCTTTACCAGCCTGCTGGTACTGCTGCAACAACGGCCTAAGGCCATGGCTGTCGTGACCGTGCTGATTCGTCTTCTGGTGCTTTTGGCCTGTTGCCTGCTGGGCTGGGGTGCCTGGCAACAGGTGGTGGTGGGCCTGGACAGTTATTCGGTGGTGCTGAAATACCCCACCGCCTTGTTGCCGCTACCCGCCCTGCTGTGCGCCAGCGCCATTGGCGTCATGGCCTTGTACGAACTGATCAAACAAACCCCGCTGGACCTCGGTCACGGCGCCGACGTGGAGTAAGCGCATGAGTAACGAAGGACTGGCTTTTCTTGTTTTTGTATTTGGCATGCTGGGCCTGATGGGTCTCGGCATGAACATGGCGCTCGCACTGGTGCTGACCGGCGCAGGCATGGCCTGGGTGCTGGAATTCTGGGATACCCAACTGCTGGCGCAGAATCTGGTAGGTGGCGTGGACAGCTTCCCGCTGCTGGCCGTACCCTTTTTTATTCTGGCCGGTGAGTTGATGAACGCTGGCGGCATCAGTCAGCGCATCATCACCATGGCGCAAGCCTGGGTGGGGCACATTCGCGGCGGCCTGGGTTTTGTCGCCATTGGTGCAGCCGTATTGATGGCCAGCATGAGCGGATCGGCACTGGCCGACACGGCGGCGCTGGCGACCATCTTGCTGCCCATGATGCGCCAGCAAGGTTACCCGATGAACACCTCGGCGGGATTAATTGCGTCGGGCGGCATCATTGCGCCGATCATTCCGCCATCCATGCCGTTCATCATTTACGGCGTGACCACCAACACCTCGATCTCGCTGCTGTTCATCTCGGGCATTGTGCCGGGTCTGATCATGGGTGCGGGTCTGATCCTGGCCTGGAAGCTGGTACTGCGTGATCTGGACCTGCCACAAGGCACCCCCCTGCCGCTGGCAGAACGTGTGATGGCAACTTTCAAGGCCTTCTGGGCGCTCTTGATGCCCCTCATCATCATCGGCGGCCTGAAAACTGGCGTCTTTACACCCACCGAAGCTGCCGTGGTGGCCGCCTTTTACGCCCTGGTGATCTCCCTGTTTGTGCACCGGGAAATGAAACTGTTTGATGTTTATGGTGTGCTGGTGCGTGCCTCACGCACGACCGCGATCGTGATGTTCCTGTGTGCTGGTGCGCAGGTGGCAAGTTACATGATCACACTGGCGGACCTGCCCAGCGTATTGACCGGCTGGCTGGGCCCGCTCGTTGAAAGCCCACGTTTGCTGATGTTTGTCATGATGATCGTGCTGGTGTTGATTGGCACCGCGCTTGACCTGACACCCACCATCCTGATCTTTGCGCCAGTGATGTTGCCAATTGCCGTCAAGGCCGGCATCGACCCGGTGTATTTCGGCCTGATGTTTGTGCTCAACGGCGCCATTGGCCTGATCACGCCACCCGTGGGCACCGTGCTCAATGTGGTGGCTGGCGTTGGGCGACTGTCGATGCATCAGGTGATCAAGGGTGTCAATCCGTTCCTGATCACCTACACCCTGATCCTGTTTCTTTTCGTGTTGTTCCCGCAGATCGTGACCGCGCCCGTGGCGTGG
>JBEGLK010000059.1:0-9350 GCA_041183605.1 Pseudomonadota bacterium | reverse complement strand
GGCGTGGTGGCCACAAGCCAAGTAGGCCACACCGCATTCACGCGCATAGTGCGCTTGCGGCTCAGAGATCTCACCCGTGACAAATGCGTCGGCGCCTGCAGCGATGGCTGCCTCAAAATAGCTTTGCGCGCCACCGCTGCACCATGCAATCTTTCGAATCGCCTGATTCCGGTCACCTGCCAATACCACCTTGCGTCCCAACGCAAGCTCGATATGCGTCGCCAGCGCCTGCGCTGATTCAAAGACCTGGCCATCAGCACGCTGCCCCAAGCAACCCAGGTCCTGTTCACCAAACCAGGACTGCGCCACTGCGCATTGTTGCCCAGACTGGGGTGGGCATCCAGCGGCAAGTGGTAGGCAAACAGATTGATGTCATGGGCCAGCAGCAAGGCCAGGCGCTGTTTCATCCAGCCCGTCACACGACCATCCTGGCCCCGCCAGAACAAGCCGTGATGAACCAGAATCGTGTCGGCACCGGCAGCAATGGCCGCCTCGATCAAGGCCCGGCTGGCAGTGACCCCCGAGACGATTTTCCCCACTCGCGCCCGGCCCTCCACCTGCAGTCCATTGGGACCGTAGTCACGAAAACGTTCGGGTTGCAGCAAAGTATCCAAGACTTGCAAAAAATCAGCGCGTTCACACATGGATGAGTCAGCTCCTTCAGTAACTTTGATGATAAGCGGATGTTGCAAGAGCGGCCAACGACCACACCAAGCTCCAAATATTTGGGTCTGCTGCCCAAATATCCCTTGAAAATGACCGGGAGACCTACAATTTATCGACTTGCGCCCCATCCACTCTGACCTAGCTTCACGCTCACCCTGTCATGAAAAGATACTGGTTGTTATTTTCCCAATCCATCACGGTGTTGCTGGCCGCTTATTTTGTGGTTCTTACCCTGAAACCCGGCTGGCTGGACGGCATCAGCACGCGACCGGCCGTCGCTGTGATCGAAGCGCCCACCAATAGTGCTGCAGTCGCGCCGCAGGGCAGTTTCCGACTGGCAGCGCAAAAATCTTCCTCGGCCGTGGTCAGCATCAACACCAGCAAAAATGCGAGACCGAGTACCCGCAGCAACGACCCTTGGTTCAGGTTCTTTTTCGGCGATCAGGAAAATGCGCCGCAGATGGGACTTGGCAGCGGCGTGATCGTCAGCGCCAATGGCTATATCCTGACCAACAACCATGTGGTGGAAGGCGCCGATGAGATTGAAGTGGTCCTCAACGACAGCCGGCGTGCGCCCGCCAAGGTGATAGGAACCGACCCTGACTCGGATCTGGCCGTGCTCAAGATTGAACTGGATCGACTGCCGGTCATGGTGCTGGGCAACTCTGACAGCTTGCAGGTCGGTGACCAGGTGCTGGCTATCGGCAACCCGTTTGGCGTCGGTCAAACCGTGACCAGCGGCATTGTGAGTGCACTGGGCCGCAATCAGCTGGGCATCAACACCTTCGAAAACTTCATTCAAACCGACGCTGCCATCAACCCAGGCAACTCGGGCGGTGCGCTGGTGGACATCAACGGCAACCTGCTGGGCATCAACACCGCCATTTACTCGCGCTCTGGTGGCAGCATGGGTATCGGATTTGCCATTCCGGTGTCGACAGCAAAGATTGTGCTGGAAGGTATTGTGAAAGATGGTCAGGTGACCCGTGGCTGGATTGGCGTGGAGCCTAATGAACTTACGCCCGAACTGGCACAAACATTTGGCGTGGCGGCACAACAGGGCGTGATCATCACCGGGGTGTTGCAGAACGGGCCGGCAGCCAAGGCCGGCATCAAGCCGGGCGATGTGGTGACCAAAATCGGCGACCAGGAAGTTCGCAATGTGGCCGAATTGCTGACCCGGGTGGCCGCGCTCAAGCCAGGCACATCAGCGTTGTTTGAAGTGCAACGTGCCAAGGGCAAGACAAGCGTTCAGGTGACGCCTGGAGTGCGACCTAAAGCCCGGCGGCAAGCGGAGTAAGTTGCCCTTGGCAACTCCAATTTCTTAGCTGTTCTGGCCTGTACTGCTGCCAGCTTCAGCGCCGGCGTCCGGCGCCTGAGTGTGCCGAATGAAAATTTGTGCAGCCCAGATGCCCATTTCATACAGCAGGCACATCGGAATGGCCAACGCCAGCTGCGAGACGACATCGGGAGGTGTCACGATCGCAGCAATGATGAATGCCAGAACAACAAAATAGCCGCGAAATTCCTTGAGTTTCTGAATACTGAATATGCCCATGCGCGCCAGCACAACAACAACAACCGGCACCTCAAAAGCCATGCCAAAGGCCAGAAACATCGACAACACAAAACTCAGGTAGGCCTCGATGTCAGGTGAAGCCGTGATACTGGACGGCGCAAAACTCTGAATGAACGCAAAGACCCGACCAAAGACAAAAAAGTAACAGAACGCCACACCAACAAAAAACAGCACGGTACTGGACACCACCAACGGCAGTACCAGTTTTCTCTCGTGGGTATACAGACCTGGCGCCACAAAAGCCCACAACTGGTACAACACAACGGGCAATGCGATCAAGAAGGATGCCATCAACAACACCTTGAGCGGCACCATGAACGGCGAGATTACCGAAGTGGCGATGAGTGTGGCGCCTTTGGGCAAATGGGCCACCAGAGGGGCTGCCATCAAGTCATACAAAGCAGCCGGGCCGGGGTAAAAACCCAGCACCACAGCAGCCACGGCTATCGCAATGAAGGCCTTGACCAAGCGGTCACGCAGTTCCATCAGGTGTGCTACAAACGGCTGCTCGGAACCCGCCAGTTCGTCTTCTTTTTTTGGGGAATCAGTCATCAATCAAACTTGGTGGGTCGGAATCGCGCCACCCGGGCGGCACCCGACAAGGCCTTGGTGCGCACGCCGGTACGGGCTTTGAACCAGTTGGGTGTGGCGCCTTGTTTCAGACGCCATTTTTTTTTGGGATGCCGGTACACGGGCACAGCGCTCACATCGGGGGTACCTGCCCAAGTGTTGGTAATGTCGTCCAGGCTGGTTTGCATGGAATGGCTGACGTCATTGGCAGCACTTTCCACCGTGTCCTTCATTTTTTTGAGCTCGTCGAGCTCCATGGAGCGACTGACCTCAGCCTTGACATCGGCCACATAACGCTGCGCCTTGCCAATCAGGGTTCCCACCGTGCGCGCCACACGAGGCAATTTTTCCGGACCAATAACGACCAGCGCAACTGCGCCAATCATGGCCAGTTTGGAAATGCCTAAATCAATCATGCCAGGCCTTGCGCAATGCCACCAACCGCCAACCGCTTAGTCATCAGGATTTTTGCTTGGCTTCCACGTCGATCGTGGTTTTTTCAGCGCCGGCAGCATTCACCACCTTGTTCGTCTCTGCAGCCTTCTCATCAGGCGCAGTTCCACCGTCCTTCATGCCGTCCTTGAAGCCCTTGACGGCGCCCCCGAGGTCGCTACCAAGGTTTTTGAGCTTTTTGGTACCAAACACCATGACAACGATCAGCAGAACGATCAACCAATGCCAAATAGAAAATGAACCCATCGTGGTCTCCTAAACTTAAGTGGTGGATTTTAAGCGGCGCGCCTGAATGGCGCGCCGCTTGAGCGAAATTTATCCCCGCAACCAGGGGCGTGGTCCACCCATCACATGCAGATGCAGGTGGTGAACCTCTTGTCCGCCTTCGGCGCCGGTATTGGCAAGCACCCTGAAGCCACCCTCTGGATAGGGATTGCACCCTTGCTCCAAGGCCAGTTTGGGCACCAATACCATCATGCGCCCCATCAGGCCAGCATGCTCGTCAGTGAGTTGCGCCAAGGACGGAATATGCAGCTTGGGAATAATCAGAAAATGGACCGGTGCCCACGGGTGAATGTCGTGAAAAGCGTACAAGGCATCGTCCTGATACACCATCCGCGATGGGATCTTTCCCGCGACAATTTTGCAAAAAAGACAATCCGGATCACTTTGAACCACATGTTCAATCATTCATTTATCTCCATCGGCAAGCCTTTTTTCAGGCGCACCATACCGACAATAATGCGGTACAAAAACCAGACCGAAATGGCCAGCCATGCCAGCCAGCCCGGTAGTAAAAACAACAGCCACAAAGGTGTGGTGACCAGGTACAGCAAGCCCGCGATGATGACCGTGCGAATGCGCCAGCGGTAGTGTGAAACGTGCCAGGTTCCCTTGGCATCGCTGCGTTTGACGAGGTCGATCACCAAGGCGATAAGCAGCAACATCGGGCCGAACTGAGCACCCGGGATCAGGGCTCCCACCGCCACGATCAAATGCAGGACGTAGCTGACGGTGCCCCAGGCATTGAGTCCGTTGAGTGTTTGCGGGTCCGGTTCACGCCAAGCATCGCCCTCGTTATGGGGTTGATCTGGCGTGGTGAAATCCTGGGTCATGAGGTTTCGCCACCCGCCTGCGCTTCGCGCTCCTTGACCTTGCGCATGGCCTTTTCTTCCAGGCCGCTGGTGCCTTCGCGACGCACGAGTTCGGCGATCACGTCAGCAGGACGCAAACCGTAATGCGCCAGCGCAATCATGCTGTGAAACCAGAGGTCAGCCACTTCGTAAACGATTTTGGTCCTTTCAGCGCCATGGTCAACATCTTTGGCTGCCATCACTACCTCGGTGGCCTCTTCACCAATTTTTTTCAGGAAGGCGTCAGGACCTTTATGCAACAGGCGGGCAACATAACTGGCGGCAGGGTCTCCGCCATTGGCAGGCAGGCGGGATTCGATCACAGCGGCCAGCGAAGCCAGGGAGTCTGCAGAGTTGGTATCAGTACGCATCAGGATTTGTAAATGGTTTGCGGGTCTTTCAGAACCGGATCGACAACCTTCCAGGCACCATCTTCATACACACTGTAAAAACAGCTGTGTCGACCGGTATGGCAAGCCAGGCCCGGCGTATGGCCTGTTTGGGTGACCTTGAGCAAAATCACATCGCTGTCGCAATCCATGCGAATCTCGTGGACAGTCTGCACATGGCCGGACTCCTCGCCCTTGAACCACAACTTGTTGCGTGAGCGGCTGAAGTACACCGCGCGACCCATTTCAGCCGTTTTTTGCAAGGCCTCACGGTTCATCCAGGCCATCATCAGCACATCACCGCTGGCCTGCTCCTGTGCGATGACGGGAATGAGGCCTTGCGCGTCCCACTTGAGTGTGTCTAACCAGTTCATGGACAGATTGTCGATGATTTAAATGACAAGAGTCAGAGTCGCACCGGAATACCGCGCGCCGCCATGTGCGCTTTGGCTTGGGCCACGGTGAATTCACCGTAGTGGAAGATACTGGCGGCCAGCACCGCATCGGCACCGCCCAGTTGTATGCCATCGGCCAGATGGTCCAGCGTACCGACACCACCCGAGGCAATCACCGGCACACTGACCGCGTCGCTGACGGCGCGGGTCAGGGCCAAATCAAAACCAGATTTGGTGCCATCCCGATCCATGCTGGTGAGCAGGATCTCGCCGGCACCAAAATCGGCCATCTGCCGCGCCCATGCCACCGCATCCAGGCCGGTGTTTTTTCGCCCGCCATGACTGTAGACGTCCCAACCCTCGCCTGCGGGCAGCCCCTGCTCGTTCAGGCGTTGAAGGTCACCACCTGTGCGTCGCTTGGCATCAATGGCAACCACAATGCATTGCGCACCATATTTGCGGGAGGCCTCGCGAATCACCTGCGGATTGGCGATGGCTGCAGAATTGAAACTGGTTTTGTCAGCTCCTGCGTTAAGCAGGCGGCGCACGTCATCCACGGTACGCACGCCGCCGCCGACCGTCAGGGGAATAAACACCTGGCTGGCAACGGCTTCGATGATGTGCAATATCAGATCACGTCCGTCGCTGGTGGCCGTGATGTCAAGAAAAGTGAGTTCGTCAGCACCCTGCTCGTTGTAACGTGCGGCAATTTCCACCGGATCACCGGCATCGCGCAGTTCAACAAAATTGACGCCTTTGACCACCCTGCCACCGGTGACATCCAGGCAGGGGATGATGCGTTTGGCTAACACAAAGCCGCCTGACGCTCAGCCATTGAGCTCATCGGCCCGATCCTGTGCCGCTTCAAAATCGAGATCGCCACTGTAAATGGCACGGCCACAAATCACCCCTTCCACACCCTCGTCCTCGACCGCGCACAAGGCTTCGATATCGGCCATGCTGGAGAGGCCACCAGAGGCGATCACGGGAATGGTCAGAGCCTGGGCCAGCCGCACGGTCGCCTCGATGTTGATGCCGGTGAGCATGCCATCTCGACCGATGTCGGTGTAGATGATGGACTCCACACCGAAGTCTTCAAATTTCTTACCAAGGTCGATGACATCATGCTTGGTCAGCTTGCTCCAGCCATCGGTGGCCACCTTGCCATCCTTGGCATCCAGACCGACGATGATGTGACCACCAAAAGCGGTACAGGCATCTTGCAGGAAACCGGGATTGCGCACCGCGGCCGTGCCGATGATGACGTAGCGCAAACCTGCATCCAGATAGCGCTCAATCGTGTCAAGATCACGAATGCCGCCACCTAACTGAACGTCAACTTCACTGCCAACCGTCTTGAGGATCTTGCGAATAGCCGCTTCGTTTTTGGGTTGGCCGGCAAAGGCGCCATTCAAGTCCACCAGATGGACGCGGCGCGCACCTTTGTCAACCCAACTGCGCGCCATGACCGAGGGCTCTTCGCTGAAGGTGGTTGAAAGTGTCATGTCGCCTTGTTGCAGGCGCACACAATGGCCGTCTTTGAGATCAATGGCAGGAATTAAAAGCATGATGCTTCAGTGGGAGAGGATGAAGAGGCTTCGGCTAGCGCAGCACGAATGATGAAAAGATGAACTCAAGGATTCCAATGGAGGAAATTGCGGTACAGGCTCAGGCCGTGTTCTGCACTTTTTTCAGGGTGAAACTGGGTGGCGAAAATATTATCACGGGCAATCGCTGAACTAAAGCGCTGGCCATAGTCGGTTTCACCTGCGCTGTGGCGCAGATCAGACGGTTTGGCATAAAAGCTGTGTACAAAATAGAAGTAGCTGCCATCAGGTACTTCGCCCCAGACAGGATGGGGTGCTGCGCCATGGTTGTTGCGCCAAACCTGATTCCATCCCATTTGCGGCACTTTGTAACGGCTGCCATCTGGCTGGGTTTGACCCGCAAGGTCAAATTTGATCACCTCGCCATGAATCAGGCCCAAACCTGGGGTGTCCCCCTCAGCGCTGTGATCCAACAGCATTTGCATGCCGACACAGACGCCAAACAGGGGTTTGTTGGTGGCCGCCTCGAGCACGGACTGGAGCAGGCCGGATTCGCGCAATTCACGCATGCAGTCCGGCATGGCGCCCTGCCCCGGCAACACAATGCGTTCGGCAGTGCGCACCACCTCGGGATCCTGCGTAATAAGGACATTAAAAGCCGTACCTTCGGCTGCGGCTTTGACAGCCTGCGACACCGACCGCAGATTGCCCATGCCGTAATCGACCACAGCGACCACTTTGCCGTTGTTTTGGCGAAGGAAAGAATTCATGGTCGGATTCGGCTACTTGAAAGAAAACCAGGGCAATCGGAGATCAGAACTCAGAGTGAACCCTTGGTTGAGGGAATACTGTCGACGGCGCGTGGGTCCAATTCAAGCGCTGCGCGTAATGCGCGCGCGAATGCCTTGAACACCGTTTCAGCCTGATGATGGGCATTGGCCCCTTTCAGGTTGTCGATGTGCAAGGTCACCAGCGCGTGGTTGACAAAGCCCTGGAAGAACTCATGCATCAACTGGCTGTCAAAATTTCCAATCATGCCACTGGTGAAAGGCACGTCCATCACCAAGCCAGGTCGCCCCGAAAAATCAATCACAACCCGACTCAAAGCTTCGTCCAATGGAACATAGGCATGACCATAACGTCGAATGCCCTTTTTGTCACCGACTGCCTTGTAGACAGCCTGCCCAATAGTGATGCCGACATCTTCAACAGTGTGATGACCGTCAATATGCAAATCACCATCCGCATCAACCTCAAGGTCTATCAGTCCGTGACGTGCAATTTGATCCAGCATGTGGTCAAAAAAGCCGATGCCGGTGTGCAAACGCGACTTGCCCGTGCCATCCAGATTGACACGCACCGTAATTTTTGTTTCGGCCGTTTGGCGAAACACCTCGGCGCAGCGTGGCGATGTTTTCAACAAGGACTCGGGCAATTCTGTCAATGGATAGTTCGTCATGAAAACCTGTCAACAGCAAAAACGATTGGATTGCAAATTAAATTCAAACAGACGTTATGGAGAACGTCCCCAAGACAGTTTACGCACAAAAGTTATTCATTCATCAAAACACAAAAAAAAAGCCCACTAATGTAGGCTTTTTAATGGTTGCGCGAGAAGGATTTGAACCTCCGACCTTTGGGTTATGAGCCCAACGAGCTACCAGACTGCTCCATCGCGCGGTATGTTTGTATTGTAACCGATTAAGCGGCTGTTTCAGCTTCTGGTGCAACAGTTTCGGTGCCACGATCAACCAATTCAACGATACACATGGGCGCGTTATCACCAACACGGAAACCCATTTTCAGGATACGTGTGTAGCCGCCTGGACGTGCATTGAAACGCGGGCCCAAAACGTTGAACAATTTGACAACCGAGTCGCGATCGCGCAAACGATCAAACGCCAAACGACGATTGGCAAGAGTTGGTGTTTTTGCCAAAGTAATCATTGGCTCGACCACACGACGCAATTCCTTGGCCTTTGGCACGGTCGTTTTAATAACTTCGTGCTCAATCAGCGAATTCATCATGTTGCGCAACATCGCCAACCGATGGGATGAAGTGCGGTTTAATTTGCGAAGACCTAGTCCGTGACGCATAGTGATTTCCTTTTATTTAATAAAAACAGCCGTATCAGGTACTGTTTATGTCACATCGATAAATTTGATTATCGTTTTTCCAGTGAAACCGGAGGCCAGCTTTCGAGCTTCATGCCCAAAGTCAGACCACGGGAAGCCAAAACTTCCTTGATTTCATTGAGTGATTTCCTGCCCAGATTGGGCGTCTTGAGCAGTTCGTTTTCGGTGCGCTGAATCAGATCACCGATGTAATAGATGTTTTCAGCTTTCAGACAGTTGGCCGAACGAACCGTCAATTCAAGTTCATCGACCGGACGCAACAGAACCGGATCAAAGTTCGAACCGCCGCCACGTACAGGCGAAGCAATGATGGAATCAACATCGCCACCCTCAAGCTGCGCAAATACAGCCATCTGCTCAATCAGGATCTTGGCCGACGCGCGCACTGCATCTTCTGCAGACAGGGCACCGTTGGTTTCGATATCCAGAATCAACTTGTCCAAATCAGTGCGCTGCTCAACCCGCGCGCTTTCCACCGTGTA
>JBEGLK010000058.1:0-10792 GCA_041183605.1 Pseudomonadota bacterium | reverse complement strand
GCGGTTTTCGGTGTTGGCGATGCCACGGGCGTGCAGATACTTGAGGAATCGGGCCTGGTAGATGGCCATCAGCGGGCCCAGGCCCATCGAGACCGTGGGGAATTGCCAGAACTCGGGCATGAGTTTGGGGTGGGGGTAACTCGACAGCCCCTTGCCGGCGGTTTCCTGGCGGAAATTTAGCAACTGCTCTTCAGTCAGGCGGCCTTCCATGAAGGCGCGGGCATACACGCCGGGGGCCACATGGCCCTGGATGTACAGGCAGTCACCGCCATGGTTTTCGCTCTCGGCATGCCAGAAGTGGTTGAAACCGGCGCCAAACATGTGTGCCAACGAGGCGAAGGAGCCAATGTGTCCACCCAGGTCGCCACCATCTTCAGGGTGATGGCGGTTCGCCTTGACCACCATCGCCATGGCGTTCCAGCGCATGTAGGCACGCAGGCGCTCTTCGATCTCGATGTTGCCCGGGCAGCGTTCCTCCTGGCTGGTCTCGATGGTGTTCACATACCCGGTATTGGCCGAAAACGGCATGTCAATGCTGCTTTGACGGGCATGTTCCAGCAGTTGCTCGAGCAGGTAATGCGCGCGCTCCGGACCTTCATTTTGAATGACGGCGCTCAAGGCGTCCATCCACTCGCGGGTTTCCTGGCTATCAACATCCGGCGCAGATAGGCCTACTCGGTTCTCGGGTATGACTGACATGTTTTGTCTCCTGTATGGTTCGGCCCATGAATGGTATTGGTAATTGCCATATTGGGATGAAGTTAAATTCTAGCGGGGATTTTTTTAAAATTTCAAATTGTGTTTATTGTTTTTGCATTATGAAATAAATAAATTTGCGCCTCTCATACACTCAAGCCATGCCTTTGTCAGACAAGTTATCCCTGCCCAACGCCTTGCAAACCTCCCCCTTGCAAGGCATCAAAACCTGGTGGTCGCGCCTGACACCGTTGCGCCAGGATCGCTTTGCCATGTTGGCGCCGCTGGCGGCCGTGGTGCTTTTTCTGGTCGCCATCCTGTCCGCCTTTGCCTACCTGCGCCTCGAAGAGATCTCGCGCGAGCGCGAAGCCATCAGCCGCGACGTGGAATACACCCAACAACGTCTGCGCCTGCGCCTGCTCGAACAGCAGGAGCAATTGGGTCGCTTTGCGCGCGAAGTCGCCAGCCGTGAAATCAGCCATCAGGACTTCATCAGCCGGGCCGAAGCATTGATCGGCCTCTATCCGGAGGTGCAGGGGCTGACCTGGATCGACGAGCGGCGGCGGATCCGGGTGGACTACCACACGGCCAATTTGCCGACGCCATCACAAAAGACTGGTGAAACAGCCGAAGGTGGCAAACAAGCTATCGACAACTTTGCCTTGTCGCGCGAGTTGCTGGTACCAATCTATTCCGCGCCACAGACCGTGGCCGGAACGGACGCCAGGCTGGAGTTGCATTTGCCTTTGATCGAGAAGGCCAAGTTCAAGGGCACATTGCTGGCGCTGTATTCGGTGGATGCCATGTTCCGTTACGGCGTACCGAACGAAATCAACGCCAAGTACGCCATGTCGCTGCATGATTCAAAAGGCAAAGTGCTGGCCGGCACCCCCATCTCCGAAGGCAAACTCAAACGCAAGTTGTTGCCCTGGGCCAGTCCGATCAACACCTATGAAATGCCAGTGTCCCCGATCGGCAACGGCTTGACCATCCAGGGCCAGGCCTACCGCACCTCATTGGGTGTGATTGGCAGCGGCCTGTTCTGGCTGGTGATGGTGCTCAGCGCCATCACAGCCTGGCTGCTGCTGGCCAACTGGAGCCATACCCGCAGGCGCATCCGGGCACAGGATGCCCTGGTGAAGGAAACCGCCTTTCGCCGTGCCATGGAGAACTCCCTGCTGACCGGCATGCGCGCCATGGACCTGCAGGGCCGCATCACCTATGTCAATGCCGCTTTTTGCCAGATGACCGGCTGGAGCGAGGCGGACCTGATCGGCCAGACTGCGCCCTTCCCCTACTGGCCCGACGAAGATTTTGACCTGCTGAAGCTGCGCCTGGGCGATGAACTGGCCGGCAACATCGAACCTAGCGGCATCCATTTCCGGGTCAAGCGCAAGGATGGCATCATCATCGATGCCCGGCTTTATGTGTCTCCTCTGATCGACGCGTTTGGCCAGCAAACGGGATGGATGACCTCGATGATCGACATCACCGAACCGACCCGGGTGCGCGAGCAACTGGCGGCCTCTTATGAGCGCTTCACCACAGTGCTCGAGGCGCTGGACGCCTCCATTTCGGTGGCGCCCATGGGCAGCAATGAACTGCTGTTCGCCAACAAACTTTATCGCCAATGGTTTGGCGCCAAGGTCGAGGGCCATGTGCAACTGGTCGCCGAGGCCGGTGTTCCGGCACCCATCACAAGTGATGAGACCCAGGACGCGGTGGATTCCTTTGCCGGCCTGCCCACCGACAAACTGGCCGACAAGGAAGCCGAGAGCGCCGAAATCTACCTGGGCAGCCTGGGTCGCTGGCTGGAGGTTCGCACCCGCTATCTGAGCTGGGTCGATGGCAGGCTGGCACAAATGGTCATTGCCACCGACATCACCGCGCGACGTAATGCCGAGGAGCAGGCGCAGGTGCAAGCAGAACGTGCGCAAACCGCCAGTCGTCTGATCACCATGGGTGAAATGGCCTCCAGCGTGGCCCACGAACTGAACCAGCCACTCACCGCCATCAACAACTATTGCAATGGCATGGTGTCGCGCATCAAGAGCCAACACATCAACCAGGACGAGTTGCTGGGTGCCCTTGAAAAAACGGCCAAACAGGCGCACCGCGCGGGCCAGATCATCCAGCGCATCCGCTCCTTCGTCAAACGAAGCGAGCCCAACCGGACCATGTCAAGTGTGAACGATATGGTGGCCGAGGCGGTTGAACTTGCTGAAATCGAATTGCGCCGACGTTACGTCAAGCTCAACCGCTACCTCGTGCCCAACCTGCCCGACCTGCTGGTCGACCCGATCCTGATTGAGCAGGTGCTGCTCAACCTGCTGAAAAATGCTGCTGAATCGGTGGATGCGGCCAAACGCCCGACCGCGCAGCGCATTGTCAAACTCAGGGTGGTGCAGACCTATGTCAATGACAAACCGGTGGTCGAGTTCCAGGTCACCGACTCCGGAGCCGGCATCCCGCCCGACGTGATGGCACGTTTGTACGAGGCGTTCTACTCGACCAAGGCCGAAGGCATGGGCATCGGACTGAATTTGTGCCGCTCCATTGTCGAATCCCATATGGGGCGGATGAAGGCGGAGAACCTCTACAATGGCGAGGTCGTGACGGGCTGCTGTTTCAGCTTCTGGATTCCGGTTACCGAGCCCCTGCCTGCAGCGCCAACAGAGCGATTAGTCCAACCCACATTGCAGATATCACCATGAGTTTGATTCCCAAAAAAGGTACTGTGTATGTCATCGATGATGATGAGGCGGTGCGCGATTCATTGCAATGGCTGCTCGAAGGCAAGGACTACCGCGTGCGTTGCTTTGACTCCGCCGAGTCTTTTCTAAGTCGTTTTGATGCACGCGAAATCGCCTGCCTGATTGTCGACATCCGTATGGGTGGCATGACCGGCCTGGAGTTGCAAAACCGGCTGATTGAAAGCAACTCGCCGCTGCCGCTGGCTTTCATCACCGGCCACGGCGACGTGCCGATGGCGGTCGACACCATGAAAAAGGGGGCCATGGACTTTATCCAGAAGCCGTTCAACGAAGAGCAACTGGTGCCTTTGGTGGAACGCATGCTGGAGCAGGCCAAGGAATCCTTCGCCGAATTCCAGAACGCACTCAATCGTGACGCACTGATGGCACGCCTGACCTTGCGTGAGTCGCAGGTGCTCGAGCGCATTGTGGCGGGCCGCCTGAACAAACAGATCGCTGACGACCTCGGCATCAGCATCAAGACGGTGGAAGCGCACCGCGCCAACATCATGGAAAAGCTCAGCGCCAACACGGTGGCCGACCTGCTCAAAATTGCACTGGGGCCCAATGCCGTCAAGGCCTGACCACCAATCAATTTTCAAAACCTGACACGCCCGCCCCATCCGGACCAGCGGGCTTTTTTTATGGATGATTTCGACATGACCCCAAACACCCCCAGCGCCCAGATCATCGATGGTGTTGCACTTTCCAAAAAACTGCGTGCCGATGTCACGGCCCGCGTGCAGGCGCTCAAGGCGCGTGGCATCACCCCCGGCCTGGCGGTGATTCTGGTGGGCGACAACCCGGCCAGCCAGGTGTATGTGCGCAACAAGGTCAAGGGCTGTGAAGACTGCGGTTTTCACTCGGTGCTGGAAAAGTACGATGCCAGCATGACCGAGTCCGAACTGCTGGCGCGTATTGCCGCACTTAATGCCGACCCCGCGATTCACGGCATCCTGGTGCAGTTGCCAGTGCCCAAGCATATCGACGCCACCAAGGTGATCGAAGCCATTTCGCCGCTCAAGGACGTCGACGGCTTTCATATTGCCAGTGCAGGTGCACTGATGACCGGCATGCCGGGTTTTTGGCCCTGCACGCCCTATGGCTGCATGAAGATGCTGGAATCCATCAACTATGACCTGCGCGGCAAACATGCGGTGGTGATTGGCCGCTCCAACATCGTTGGCAAACCGATGGCCATGATGCTGTTGCAGAAAAACGCCACCGTCACCATTTGTCACAGCGCCACGCCCAACCTCAAGGCCTTCACACTGCAAGCCGACGTGATCGTGGCCGCCGTCGGCAAGCGCAACGTGCTGACCCAAGACATGGTCAAGCCCGGTGCCGTGGTGCTCGATGTGGGCATGAACCGCAACGACGAGGGCAAACTCTGCGGCGACGTGGATTTTGCCGGCGTGAGCCAGGTTGCCGGCGCCATTACCCCGGTGCCAGGCGGTGTTGGCCCCATGACCATCACCATGTTGCTGGTCAACACCCTTGAATCCGCCGAACGCACTGCAAACCAAGCATGATCAATCCCCTGCTCTCTTTTGAAGGTCTTCCCCACTTTGACCAGATCGGCCCGGAGCATGTCGCGCCGGCCATCGAGCAACTGCTGGGTGAAGCCAATGCCGCGTTGGAGGCTGTCACCGCGCCGGACTTTGTGGCCAGCTGGTCAGGTATTGCCCAGGTGCTTGATGTCGCGACCGAGCGCTTGTCGCGTGCCTGGGGCAGCGTCAGCCACCTCAACAGCGTGGCCGACACACCCGAGTTGCGCGCCTCCTACAACGAGGCATTGCCCAAAGTGACCGAGTTCTACACACGTCTGGGTGCCGACGAGCGCTTGTACGCCAAGTACCGCGCCATCGACCCTGACGCACTCAACACCGAGCAGCGCCAGGCGCTCAAAAATGCCTTGCGCAACTTTGTGCTCGGCGGTGCCGACCTGCAGGGCGCGGACCGCGAGCGTTTTGCAGCCATCGCCGAGCGCCAGGCTTACCTGAGTCAGAAGTTCAGCGAAAACGCGCTTGACGCGACCGATGCCTTTGCCTACTTTGCAACGTCCGAAGAGCTTGACGGCCTGCCCGACGATGTCAAACAGGCGGCCCGCAACGCGGCCCAGGGCGAAGGCAAGGAAGGCTTCAAACTGACCCTGAAGATGCCGTGTTACCTGCCTGTGATGCAGTTTGCCAGCAGCAGCGCACTGCGCCAGACGCTGTACCGCGCCTATGTGACGCGCGCCTCCGACCAGGCCGGCACCGACCTCAGCCAGTTCGACAACACCGACATCATCAACGAACTGCTGGCATTGCGCCTGGAAGAAGCCAAGCTGCTGGGCTACCCGAATTTCGGCACCCTGTCGGTGGTGCCGAAAATGGCCGATTCGCCACAACAGGTGGTCGATTTCCTGCGTGACCTGGCGCGACGCGCCCGCCCCTTTGCCGAGCAGGATCTCGCCGACCTGCGCAGTTTTGCCCGTGAACAGCTGAACCTGCCCGACCCGCAAGCCTGGGACTGGCCTTTCATCAGTGAAAAACTCAAGGAAGCGCGCTACGCCTTTAACGAACAGGAAGTCAAACAATATTTCCCGCTGCCACGGGTGCTGGCCGGCCTGTTCAACATTGTGCAAACCCTGTTTGAAGTCAGCATTCGTGAAGACCACGCATCGGTGTGGCATGAGTCGGTGCGTTTTTTCCGCATCGAGCGCGCCAATACCCAGGGCGGTGCCGACCTGGTAGGCCAGTTTTACCTCGACCCGCAGGCCCGCAACGGCAAGCGCGGCGGCGCCTGGATGGACGACGTGCGCGCGCGCTGGCTGCGGCCTGACACGCAACAACTGCAAACGCCGGTGGCGCACTTGGTGTGCAATTTCGCTAGCGGTGTCAATGGCAAACCGGCGCTGTTGACCCATGACGACGTCACCACCCTGTTCCACGAATTTGGCCATGGTCTGCACCACATGCTGACCCAGGTCAACGAGCGTGACGTGTCGGGCATCAGCGGCGTGGAATGGGACGCGGTGGAGTTGCCGAGCCAGTTCATGGAAAACTTCTGCTGGGAATGGGACGTGATCCGCAACATGTCGGCCCATGTTGACACCGACGCCCCCTTGCCGCGCGTACTGTTCGACAAAATGCTAGCTGCCAAGAACTTCCAGAGCGGCATGCAGACGCTGCGCCAGATCGAGTTTTCGCTGTTCGACATGTTGTTACACACGGCGCATGACCCGGCGCATGACATCATGCCGCTGTTGCAGCAGGTGCGCCAGGAAGTCGCGGTGCTGCAGCCGCCGAACTGGTCGCGCACGGCGCATACCTTCAGCCACATTTTTGCCGGCGGTTATGCGGCCGGTTATTACAGCTACAAATGGGCCGAGGTGCTCAGTAGCGATGCCTATGCGGCCTTTGAAGAAACGATGGGCGCGGATGGTTTACCCAATGTGCAAACCGGGCAAAAATACCGCCAGGCGATCCTTGAAGCCGGTGGCAGTCGTCCGGCCATCGAGTCCTTCAAAGCATTTCGTGGTCGCGAGCCGACGCTGGAGGCTTTGCTGCGGCATCAGGGCATGGCGCAAACTGCTTGAGGAAAGTACAAGATGAAAACACCTGTTTTTGCTGAACGTGCTGCCGGTGGCAACACTTTGTTGGCGCCGCGCTGGCTGCTGGCCTGGGTCTGTGGCTGCGTTGCGATGGGCGCGGGCCAAGTACAGGCGCAAACCGTGTACCGCATCGTCGGACCCAATGGACAGATCACCTTCTCTGACATGCCCAGCGCCTCGTCTGCCAACAAGGTGAGCCCGGTGGATAACTCCGTCCCAACCGTTGCCCCGGTTGGCGCAGCGCTGCCGTTCGAGTTACGCCAGGTGGTTGTCAAATATCCGGTCACGCTCTACACCAGCAACAATTGCGCACCCTGTGACAGCGGGCGCAGCCTGCTGACCGCCAGAGGCGTGCCTTTCTCGGAAAAAACCGTGACAACAGCGCAGGATGCCGAGGCTTTGCAGAAGTTGAGTGGCAGCAACTCGCTACCATTTTTGACGATTGGCGCGCAGCAGGTGGCTGGTTTTTCAGCCTCCGAATGGAACCAATACCTCAATGCGGCGGGTTATCCTGAACGCAGCAGGCTGCCAGCCAATTACCGCGCACCGCAAACAACGTCTCTAAGCCCTTCGGAAAAAGCCAGTGCGCCCGCCCCGGCAGCCAGTGCCGCCGAACCTGCAGCGCCGGTGCCAGCCCCTGCCGGAACCATCAGGATCAGCCCGGCCAACCCGACTGGCATCCAGTTTTAATCGAAGTCAGATCAGACCGGCAGCGCAATCTGGTGGTCAACGCTGAACTGGTAGTCCTTGAAAATGTGCTCGGCGCTGAGCGTCTGGTAGCTGCCATCCGCATTGCGGCGGGTGGTGTCCTTGAGACGGTAGGTGTAATGACCACAGGTCCAGAGCTTGAAATTGCGCATTTGTGTGCACAGGCAGGTTTTGTCCATCACCGAGATGTTTTTGCCATCCGGATGTAATTCCAGTTCACGGTTGTACGAGGTGATGTAGGCGCAATTGCCATTGCCATCGAGCAAATAACCATAGGACTCGCAACCCGGGCGAATACCGTCACCAATGGCCGGCGAGCTCTTGAGCATGCGCATCGGGTACCCGGTTGGCGAAATGGTGTTGACTTCGATGTCTTCCTCATTGGCGCGGAAATAATCCTGCTTGACATCGGCCGGCAGACCGCATTCGTTGGCCACGGTAAAACGTGTGGCGACCTGCACCGCGGCCGAGCCGGCTTCGAGAAACGACACCGCGTCGCTGCCGGTAAAGATACCGCCCGCGGCAATCACGGGAATGTTCAGCTGTTCGTCCTTGACGTACTGGATGACCTCGGCAATGATGGTGGCCAAATCGTATTGCGCCCAGTCCAGGCCAAAACCCAGGTGACCCCCGGCCAGCGGGCCTTCCACAATCACATAGTCAGGCAGACGGTTCAAACGGGCATTCTTGCGCAGGAACAGCTGCAGGGCACGCACGCTGGACACGATGATGCCGAGTTTGGCATCGCGAAACCGGGGGTGATCGGCAATCAGGCCAAATGAGCCCAAATGCAGTCCCGCACTCATGGTGATGCCGTCAATGCCGGCATCAAGCGCCGAGGCCATACGCACCTGCAAGGTCTCGCGCGGACCGTTCATGGTCAGCTTTTCCATGCAATTGACAAAAATCAGGCCATCACCCTTTTTGGCTTCCATGGTGGCGCCCACATGGCGGCGCGTGGCTTCGGCCAGCACATCCAGATCAAACTTGACACCCGACTTGTCCAGGTTATTGATGTTGTATTTGTACTGTTTGGTCTTGTCCTTGACAAAACTGGTGTCAAAACGCCGGTCCGACACGTCATTAACCATGGCGTCCGAAATATGGCCAATGCCGCCAAGCCGGGCCGCTTCCAGCGCCAGTTCAGCCGTTGAAATGTCCACACCCATGCCGCCAACCATGATCGGCACATATTCTTTTGCGAAAATCATCAACACGTTTCATGAAAATCCTTGAGCGAATCCATCGCTTCGAGAGGCTCCGCAGACCCATGCAGCAGCATGACTGGCGGCAAAAAATCGCAAGATGAAATGATCTTGCTGCACTGCAATTCTAACCTTCCCACCCTAGGACAACTGACAAACCCGGTTTACCCATGACGCCTTCAGCTGCATTGTTGCAGGGTCGACTTTGGGGTTATTCAAGACCTCAGCAGCACCACCGCGCGCGCTTCCATGGCCTGCCCCAAGCCGACCGGACCCATTTTTTCGGCCGTCTTGGCTTTCACGTTGACCTGATCCACCGCAACACCCAGCGTCTGCGCCAGTTTGGCACGAATGGCCGGCATGAAGTGCATCAGCTTGGGGGCCTGGGCAATGATGGTGCTGTCGACGTTGCCAATCTCGAAACCTCTGGCACGAACCCGGCGCGCGGCTTCAGCCAGCAAGACACTCGAATCCGCGCCCTTGAATTGCGCATCAGTGTCGGGGAAATGGGTGCCAATGTCGCCCAGCGCTGCGGCACCGAGCAGCGCATCGGTGATCGCGTGCAGCAGCACATCGGCATCCGAATGGCCTAGCAACCCGAGGTGGTAAGGAATTTCTATGCCGCCGAGCACGAGCTTGCGCCCAGCCACCAGCGCGTGGATGTCCCAACCTTCACCAATTCTGAAATTCATCTGACTTCCCTCTTACGACAAAGCGTATTGCTTTTTGATCATTGGTAGGGGCGACTTGAGTCGACCTGGCCAACTGAAGTCGGCCCTACAAAAGCCTTGGCCGAATAAATTCGGCCCTACAGGTCCTATAAATGCTTACGTCTGACGACTTTGCAGCAGCGCTTGCGCCAACGCAAAGTCTTCCGGGTAGGTCACCTTGAAATTTTGCGCGCTGCCTGCCACCAGTTTGGGCGACAGGCCCATGGCTTCAATCGCGCTGGACTCGTCGGTCACCGCGTCACCCGCGAGCTCCAACGCCTCGATCAGGCTGCCAATACGGAACATTTGCGGCGTCTGCGCCAGCCATTTGTCTGACCGTGGCAGCGTGGCCGCCACCCTGCCCGCCTGCGCCACCTTGAGGGTGTCCGGCAGCGGCAAGGCCAGCAGGCCACCCACTTCATCCTCCACACAGGCGTCGAGCAGCTGGTTGATCTGGGCCGGCGTGATCATGCAGCGCGCCGCATCATGCACCAGCACCCAGTCATGCGCCACCGCGCCTTCTGCCAGCAAGGCATTCAGGCCATTAAAAACACTGGCAGCCCGGGTTGAACCACCACAGGCATCAATCAGAAATGATGCATTGCGCGCCTGCGCCGTCTGAAAAAATGTGTCGTCAGGCGACACCACCACCAAAGTCTGGTCGATACGAGAGACCTCTGCAAAAGCTTCCAGCGTATGCAGCACCATAGGCTTGCCAGCCAGCATCTGGTATTGCTTGGGGCCTGCGGCTCCGGCACGCGAGCCGGTACCGGCGCAAGGAATCAGTGCCCAGCAACGGGGAGCCACAGTGGGCGCAAGGGTGATGTCGGTGAGTTCTGTCATGGTATGGGCGCCATTCTAGAATCCAGCCCAACCACCCTGCCAATCTTTGCGCAGGGTTTTGGCGTTTTATCACGCCCCCCTATTGCTGTTGAGTCTCACGCCTTTCATGGATTTACCCAAACTCACTCCTGGCAAACGCTACACGCTGCCGCGACCGGTCGGCTCGGCCGATGCTTTGCTGCTGGCGCAAATCGCCCTGCGCGACAAGGCGAACCACCAGGTCACCGCCATCGTCACCGCGGACGCCACCGACGCCCAGCGCCTGATCGAGGAGATGGC
>JBEGLK010000057.1:0-17317 GCA_041183605.1 Pseudomonadota bacterium | reverse complement strand
CTTTCACACCCAGCACAAAAGCCTCGGCAATGGCGGCCTGCGTGGCCTGGCTGGCGCAGTTATGCACGAGCTTGGTCACCAGTCCGGCGCCGATGTCACCCACATGGACGGGTTGATCGCCCATCACACGCAACGTTGACTCATAACGCTCATAGACAGCCTTGTCACCCCCCACCCAGATGGCCAACCGCCCGTGTTGCGCACCGCGTGCCCCGCCGCTGATGGGGGCATCCAGCATGTGCACCCCCTTGGCCGCAAAGTGCTTATGCAGACGTTTGACCTGTTCGGGCGTGCTGGTTGACATCTCGAACAAGGCCTGCCCTGGGCGCACACCCTCAATGAGACCATGCTCGCCTACGGTCACCTGTTCAATCTGTGGCAGGCCAGGCAAGCAGGTGAACATCAGCTCACACTGCTCTGCCAGCGCCTTCGGTGAGTCAGCCCAGACGGCGCCAGCCGCCAGGTGCTCGGCACCAGCCTCGCGGCGCCTGTCATTGATCACCAACTGGTAGCCGGCCTTTTGCAGGTTTCTGGCCATCGGCCCACCCATCAGGCCAAGACCGATGAAGCCGATCACCGGCTTGATGTTGTCAGCCATGCTCAGGCTTGACTGCATCAGCCGTGCGGCAACAAGACCTGGCGCACCACTTCGCCACGATCGAGTCGGTCGAGTGCCAGGTTCAGCCCGTCAAAACCCATGGTGCCGCTCTTGAGCCGGTCCACCGGCATCTTGCCATCCTGGAACAACTTGAAGTAGACCGGCAGGTCACGTTCGACCAGACCGCTGCCCATCAGTGAGCCACGAAATGCCTTTTCTTCGGCAACCAGAGAGGCGTGGGCATACTGGTACATGTCGTTGGAAGCACCCAGACCGACACAGATCACCTCACCCGCTTTGCGCGTGATGGCATTGGCGGTGGCCATGGCGGGCTTGCTGCCGGAGATCTCGAAGGCGAAGTCGACACCGCCTTGCGTCAGGTCCCTGATCTTCTCGACCAGCGTGGGGTCGGTGGCCAAAAAGGTCTGGGTGCAACCCAGTTCCCTGGCCAGCGGGAACTTGCTTTCATGGATGTCAATGCCAATGATCTCGGTCGCGCCCGAAATTTTTGCTGCCATCACAGAATTCAGGCCCACACCACCCAAGCCCAGCACCGCAACAGTTTGCCCCGGGCGCACCCGCGCCGAATTGAAGACAGCGCCGGCACCGGTCACCACGGCACAGCCGAACATGGCCGCGACATCCAGCGGAATCGAGGGATCAACCTTGATCAGGGTGTCGGGCACGGTGACAGAGTACTGCGCAAAAGACGAAATCGAGCTGTAGTGATACACGGCTTGTCCGCCCAGGCCGGTCAGTTTGCGTGAGCTGTTCCATAACAAACCCTGGGAACGTGAGGCTGTGACCGAATCACACAAGGCGGTCTTGCTGCCCAGGCAAGGACGGCAGTGGCCGCAACCCGATGCCACCGTCATGACCACGTGATCGCCCGGTTTGAGCTTGGTGACGCCACGACCCACCTCGCGCACAATGCCGGCACCTTCATGGCCACCCACCACGGGCAGGGTGCGCTTGCGCATGCCGGCCACCACCGACAGGTCAGAGTGGCACAAACCCGCCGCCCGCACCTCAACAAGAACCTCACCTTCACCAGGCCCGGCAAGCTCGATTTCCTCAATTCGGAAAGGTTGACTCTCCACGTAGGGCATGGGCAAACCCTGTTCATACATGACGGCAGCGATCATTCGCATGGCAGTACCTTTCTAGAAATTTCGGTCCGATTGATTACAAAATGCGACCAGTAGTTCGCAAATATGAACCATTGATCGCATCTAAGAATTCTAGTTTACACAGGCAGCTGCAACCCTGTCAATCCTTTCCGGACCGGATTCAGGTTTTACCTCCATTCCGCACGAGCTTACTGTGCCTTCTGGCCGGAAGCGCGTATCACCTTGCCCAGTTTGTCGACTTCGTTGCGTTGCAGCACAGTCAGTTCGTCGCCTGCCAGGTCAAGACGTTGCATCGCGTACGTATTGAGAAAATCAGTCACATAAGAGGTCTTGCCCGCGGCGCGCAAAATATCGCGCAGCGTGGCTGCAATCGCGGGCGGTGTTTTGGCTGGCGCATAGGTTGCCAGCCATGAGGTGAGGTCATAGTCAGGCAAGCCAGCCTCTCGCATCGCCGGCACATCGGGCAAGATGTTCAAACGCGACTTGCCGCTGACCGCCAAGGGTCGCACCCGGCCCGCCTTGTAAACCGAGTCCGCGCTGGACGGTGTGCCGAAACCCATGTCGATCTGGCCCGAACCAATGCTGGTCATGACTTCCGGCAAGGTTTTGTAGTTGACTGCCAGCATCTTGACACCAGCCATCTGTTCCACCATCTCGGCACCCAATCGGCCCACCGTGGTGCTGCTGCCATAGGTATATTTGCCCGGATTGGCGCGTGCCGCCGCGAAGAATTCTCCCGCCGTCTTGAACGGAAGTGTCGAGGTCACCCACATGCCCATTGAGACCACCCCGGTACCGATCAGGGGCACAAAATCAGCGACCGGATCGTAGGGCACATTGGGCATCATCAGCACGTTCAACACCTGGGTGGAATTGCTGGTCATCATGATGGTGTAGCCATCGGGTGCCGCGGCTTTGGCCGCCTGCGTTCCGATCACGCCCTCGGCACCAGTCTTGTTCTCGACCACCACATTCCAGCCCGACACCTCGGTGATGCCCCGCGCATAAACACGTGCCAGCAGGTCACCTGTGCTACCCACGCCCGAAGGAACGATGATCTTCAAAGGTTTCGACTTGTCCGGAAAAGACTGGGACCAGGCCGCGCCCGTCACCATTGCCAGACCCAAAACCAGATAACGCAAAAATCTCATGAAATTCTCCTGATGTGTATTCTTTTGCCTGGGTCCGTGTCAGCCAACCAGACCCGGGCCAATGATACTCACTCGGGCTGGATATTGGCCTCACGCGCCACTTTGATGGACTTTCCGACCTCGGCGTTGATAAAGGTCTTGAGATCATTCGGTGTGAAAACCAGGGGCACGGTTGAGGCGTCCTTGAACTTGTCAAGGATCTCCTTTTGTTTGAGCACCTGGTTCATGGCTGCATTGATCCGGTTCACCACATCGGTTGACATACCGGCAGGCCCCACCAACGCAGTCCATGACGAAAAGTCGAAACCAGGCACTGTCTCCGAAATGGCCGGCCATTCCGGTTGCAGTGGATTGCGCTTGAGCGTCGTGACGCCGAGGACCCGAGCCTGGCCACTCCTGACCCAGGTCGCAGCCCCGCCCATGTCTGTCAGACACAGATCAAGCGTACCGCCGAAAAAGTCGGTAAAACCGCCGGCTGTGGATTTATAGGGAACCACCAGCATCTCGGTGCCCGCCATTTTGTCGAAGGCCGCCAGCTGGAGTTGCTGCAGACTACTCGAACTGCCAACACTGACTTTGCCGGGATTCTTTTTGAGATGCGCGACAAATTCCGCCATGTTGTTGGCAGGAAAATTCGGCTTGACCATCCAGACGTGGTTGGAGGAGTAGGCGCCGGCAATGGGTGAGAAATCGCGCCGGGCATCGTAAGGCAGGTTCTTGACCAAAGCCATGTTGATGGCCAGCGCTGACACCGAACTCATCATCAGGGTGTTGCCGTCAGGCGCCGATCGCAACAACTCCTGCGTGGCAATGATGCCATTGGCGCCAGGTTTGTTTTCGACAATGACGGGCTGCCCCAACAGGGTGCTCAGGCTCGGCGCGATGATTCGTGTCATGGCATCGCTTGGCGTGCCCGAGGTGAGCGGCACGATGATCCGGATCGGACGCGAAGCAGCGGTCTGTGCAAAAACGCTGGTCGCAGGCAAGCTCATGCCGAATAACTTCAAAATAGATCGTCTTTTCATCATCCAGTCTCCATTGTTGTAATAAATACCCGATCCCGATGGCAGATCGGTTCAGGCTTGGCATTTTTCAGCCCACACGGGCCAAGCGTCAATTCATAAAAATTGCACACAGTCTCCGGAAATAAAGCATGGACGCTAAACACATGCTTCTTTTAAGATGAATCCGCATTGGTTCAGAGACCGAACCGTAGCACCTATTCAATAAATCACCATACCGGATACGACAGACATGTTCAGATCACTTTTAGCCTTGGCCTCGACGCTCGCACTTTTTGCATCGGCACCCACGGCGATGGCCCAGCAGGTCACCATCCCTCCCGTCATCAAGATCGTGGTGCCTTTTGCCTCGGGCTCCACCACCGACGTGGTCGCCAGGGCTGTGGCAGGCCAACTGGGCGCCCGACTCGGCAACACCGTGATCGTTGACATGCGTGGCGGCGGGTCCACCATGATTGGCGCGGGCGCCGTTGCCAATGGTCCACGTGACGGTTCCATGCTGCTCATGACCACCAACAGCACGGTGAGCGCAGCGGCCACACTGCACAACACGCCCTTCGACATGAACAAGGACCTGACTCCGATTTCCATGACGGGTGAAGGGCTGATGATGGTTGGCGCCTCGGCCAAGTCCGGCATCAAAACCCCCGCCGACCTTGTCGCTGCCGCCAAAGCCAAGCCGGACTCCATCACCTATGGGACTTCAGGCGTTGGTTCACTGCCCCATCTGTCCACCGAGTTGTTTGCCGATGCGGCAAAAGTCGAACTCAGGCACGTGCCCTACAAGGGCGGCGGTGCCGCAGTGGTCGACCTCGCTGCGGGCACCATTGACATCATGTTTGCGACGTATTCGACCTTCGCACCCCACATCCAGGCCGGTCGCGTAGTCCCTATTGGCGTGACCACACGCCAGCCCAGTCCCACTTATCCGACGCTCCCCACCATGGGATCAGCGGCTCCTGGTTATGAAGGCAGCGTCTGGATCGCGGTCTTTGCACAAGGGGGTATTGCCCCAGCCTTGGCCCAGCGCCTCAATCGTGAACTGAATGAAATTGCGGCCAGCAAAGAAGTAAGTGCACTGCTCAACCAAAGTGGTCTGCCGCCAGTGGCGTTGCCCCTGGACGAACTGCGCACACGCATGCGCCAGGAATATGCCAACTGGAAGAAGATCGCGACAGCCAAAAAAATCGTGCTTGAGTAAGCTTGAATTGAACGAGGAAATATAGACATGTCAACCAGTCATAACAGCAAACCCGATCCGCTCGTGATCCAGGAGCAGGGCAGCTTTGCTGTCGGTGGCACGGTCAACACCAGTGCCGGCATTTACGATCCCCTGACCCGGGGTCCCGAAGGACAAACACTTCACGGCGACCATGCCTATGTTTTTTATCAGGTCCCTGTCAATGCGCGCCGCTTGCCACTTGTCATGTGGCATGGTGCAGGACAGTCGACCAAGACCTGGGAAACCACACCCGACGGCCGGGAAGGTTATCAGACCCTCTTTTTACGCCGGGGTTTTCCGGTCTACCTGATTGACCAGCCGCGCCGAGGCAAGGCCGGTCGTGGCAGCGTAGCAGGTACTATCACGCCCACGCCTGACGATCAGATGTGGTTCGACCAGTTCCGACTGGGGATATGGCCCGACTTTTTTCCGGACGTCTCTTTCTCGCGCGACCCGCAGGCCATGGATCAGTATCTGCGCCAGATCACGCCCAACACCGGGCCCTACGATCCCGAGGTCATCTCAAATGCAACGGCCGCGCTGTTTGGCAAGGTCGGGCCGGCTATTCTTGTGACCCACTCGCAGTCAGGTGGCCCCGGTTGGCTCACGGCGATGAAGAGTCCTGACGTGCGTGCGATTGCTTCTTACGAACCCGGCAGTGCGTTTGTGTTCCCGCACGGTGAGGTCCCCGCACCGATGACGAGTTCGGCGGGCCCTTTGGAGGCGGTCGGCGTCACCGAAGCCGAGTTCATGAAACTGACGAAGATCCCGATCGTTATCTACTACGGTGACAACATTCCCACGCAACCTTCCACCTACCCGGGCATGGATTCGTGGCGCGTCAGGCTGGACATGGCGCGCCTGTTCCGCGATGCCGTGAACCGGCGTGGCGGTGATGTCACGGTGGTGCATTTGCCTGAATTGGGCATCCGGGGCAATACGCACTTTCCATTCTCCGACCTGAACAACCTCGAAGTCGCCGACCATCTCTCCGGCTTTCTCGCGCGCAAGGGTCTGGACATCCGGGCATCGCTGTCCCAGGCCGCGTGAGGTTTGCAACCACGCCGTAGCGTGGTTTGCGCCTCAGTTTCAACTGGATGCCTTGACGTGAGTGTCATCGGGTATATTTCCGTTTGGATTGAACCCTTTGCTTACCCAACTGAAGACAACGCCATGAAAAAATTATTCAAGTGCCTGCTCATGACTGCCACCCTGGTGACAGCAAATGCGGGTTTCGCCCAAGCCGACAAATACCCATCCAAACCGATTCAGGTGGTCATCACCAGCACACCGGGTTCCACCTCGGACGTGATCACACGCTTCCTGGGCCAGGAGGTATCCAGAGTGTTGGGGCAACCCATCGTCGTTGTGGCCAAGCCCAGTGAAAACAGCGTGATCGGCGCCGATTTCGCACGTCGTGCCGCGCCCGACGGTTACACCCTCTTCCTGGGTGGCAACACGGCAATGGCCGCCAACGTGCATCTGGTCAAAAACCTGTCGTACGACCCCATTCGCGACTTCGACCCCATCACGCTGGTGTCGATCAATCCGCTGGTGCTGGTGGTGCGGTCCAACCTGCCGATCAATTCAGTGCCTGAACTGGTGAGTTACGCCAAGGCCCGACCCGGGCAAATGAACTACGGCGTGGGCAATGCCGGCGGCAAGGTCGCGGTGAACCTGTTGCGCTCCATGACCGGCATCGATGCGCTGGAAGTGCCTTTCAAGGGCGCATCGCAGGCCGTGCAGGAATTGATTGCGGGTCGCCTTGACTTCATGGCGGTCGACCCCCTGGTGGTGGCGCCCTTCATCAAACAGGGCACCCTGCGTGCCTTGGCCATCACATCGGCCGTGCGCTTGCCCACCATGAACAGTGTGCCGACCATGGCCGAAGCCGGTGTGCCCGGTTACGACTACGCTTCCTTCCTTGGCTACTTTGTGCCAAAGGGCACACCCAAGCCAATCATTGATGCGCTGAACAGCGCGTTCACCAAGGCCGTGACCAACAAGGAAGGCCAGGAGTTTTACGACAAGATGGCCATGATCGCCAAGACCACCACGCCTGAAGGCCTGACCGCTTTCAACAAGGACCAAATTGCCAACTGGGGCCGTCTGGTCAAGATCGCCGGATTGCAGGCGGAATAATCCCGGCCCGGGATGAGCCACCATCAGGTGCATGTTATGCGCCTGATGGTGGCCAATAGCTTATCAAGCGTGTGGCAACAACACTTGGCGTAACACCGCGCCACGATCCAGCAGGTCGAGATTGGTGTTCAGCGCATCGAACTGGAAGGTGCCGGTCATGAGGCGATCCACCGGCAGGCGCCCCTCCTGGTAGTACTTCATGTAAAGCGGCAGGTCACGTTGGGGCACACAACTGCCCATCAACGAACCCCGGAACACCTTTTCTTCCGAGACCAGCGCGGTATGCTGGTACTGGTAGAGGTCGGCAGAAGCGCCCAACCCGACGCAGACAATTTCACCACCCTTGCGTGTGATGCTGTAGGCCGAGGCCATGGCGGCCTTGCTGCCTGAAATCTCGAAGGCAAAGTCCACACCGCCCCGCGTCCAGTCTTTCACTGTCTCGACAAGCTTCGGGTCAAGCGCTGAAATCGTGCGCGTGCAACCCAGCTCCTTGGCCAGCGGGAACTTGCTTTCATTGAGGTCGATGCCGATGATCTCGGAGGCCCCGGCGATTTTTGCCGCCATCACCGAGTTCAGCCCAACACCACCAAGGCCAAACACGGCTACGTTTTGCCCCGCGTGCAGCTTGGCGGCATTGAAAACAGCGCCGGCACCGGTCACCACGGCGCAGCCGAACATCGCGGCCACTTCCAGCGGAATCGACGGGTCTGCCTTGACCAGCGTGCCGGGCACCGTGACTGCGTACTGGGCAAAAGAGGAGACACCGCTGTGGTGAAAAACCGGTTGGCCCTTGCAGGTCAAACGCCGATAGCCGTTCATCAACAGACCCTGCGCCCGGGACGCGCCCACCGCATCACACAACACCGGCCGGCTGTCGATGCAGGACGGGCAGTGACCGCAGCCGGAACCTACTGTCATGACCACGTGGTCCCCCGGCTTGAACTCGCTCACGCCACGGCCGACCTCGCGCACGATGCCAGCGCCCTCGTGACCCATGACCACCGGCACGGTGCGTTTTCTCAGGCCGGCGACTTGGGACAAATCCGAGTGGCACAGGCCGGCGGCGCGCACTTCGACCAGTACCTCACCTTCACCCGGACCTTCGAGCTCCACGTCTTCGATTTTCAAAGGTTTGCTTTCGGCATAGGGTGCCGGCAATCCCTGCTCGTACATGATGGCTGCTGTCATTTTCATATTGAATTTCCTCGATGAATAAATCAGGTGTTTTTCTTTTCAAAACCCGTGCGCGGGATCAGGCTCATCACATTGTTGGTGAAGCCACCGTCCACCAGGATTTCGGCACCGCTGACATAGGCCGCTCGCGGGCTCGCCAGGAACAACACGGCCTCAGCGATGTCGGCCGGATAACCCACACGTTTCAACGGTACCGCGGCCGCACGGGCTTCGGTGACACCAGGCGTGTCGTACATGGTCTTGACCATGGGCGTGTAAATCATGCCCGGCAACACGGCGTTGCTGCGCACCCCCAGGGGGCCCCATTCAACCGCGAGTTGGCGCGAAAGCATCGAGACGCCTGACTTGGCCACGCTGTAGGCACCGCAAAACGCCGTCACGTAGTCTGCCGAAATTGACGAGATGTGCACCAGCGCGCCATCACCCTTCGCGCGCATGGCACGCCCAAATACTTGCGAACACACCAGGTAGGCCGAAAGGTTACCAGCACCTGGATGTCGCCAAAGCGCTGTTTGATCGCCGCAGCCGCCGCCTCGACGCTGGTCTGGTCAGTGACATCGCAGGCCAGTGCCATGCCCTCGCCACCCTTCAGCAAGCCCAAGGTTTCGCGAGTACCCGCCTCATTCTTGTCGAGGATGGCCACCTTGGCGCCTTCGGCTGCCAGCGCGATCGCAATGCCCTGCCCGATACCGCTGCCACCGCCTGTCACCACGCACACTCGGCCGGAAAGTTCATATCTGTCGTTTTGTGGAGTCGTCATGTTTTTCCTTGAAAGGTATTACGCGTTGGCCGGCCTATTCCATGCGGATGTTTTCGGCCTTCACGATCGGCGCCAGGGTCGCTGTTTCCCTCTTGAGCAAGTCAGCAAATTGCTGGCGGGTGGTCTGCAAGGGCAACAGGCCCTGTGCCTCAAAACCCTCCTTGATGGCCGGCGACTGAAGCACTTTGGCAATTTCAGCATTGAGCTTGTCCACGATGGGGCCGGGGGTGCCGGCCGGCGCAAAAAGACCCAACCAGGCACGCTCCTGGTAGTCCGGCATGCCGGCTTCGGCAAAGGTCTGCACATCCGGTTGCCCCTCATACCGTTTTTCCGAAGTCACGGCCAGCGCCTTGATCTTGCCTGCCTTGATAAGCGCCATGGCGGCGTTCCAGGTGCTCCAGAGCGCATCCACCCGTCCACCCGCCAGTTCAACCAAAGCAGGTGCGCCCCCCTTGAAAGGAACGTGCAGCATCTGCACACCAGTCATCGCCTTGAAGACCTCGCCCGCCATGTGTGAACCGGCACCGACACCAGCGGATGCGAAACTGAGTTTGCCTGGCCGGGCCTTGGCATAGGCAACAAACTCCTTGACTGAGTTCACCGGCAACTGGCTGTTGACGAGCAGTACATAGGGCAAATAGGCCATGCTGCCCACCGGGATGAAGTCCTTGTTGGTGTCGTAAGGCAACTTGGGCGCAATCAGGGGCAATACGACATGGGCGTTCGATGCAAACAACAGGGTATAACCGTCGGCCTGCGCCTTGGCGACCGCGTCGGTGCCGATGGCAGAATTGCCACCGGCGCGGTTTTCGACGGTCACAGCTTGACCCATGCTCTCCTTGAACTTCTCGGCAAGCAGACGCGCGCCGATGTCAATGCCGCCACCGGGCGTGGTGGGCACAATGATGCGAATGGGTTTGTTGGGATAGGCCTGTGCGCTGGCTGCGCCGGCAAATAGCGCGAGCCATGCTGCGATGAGGAGGCCAAATATTTTCTGGCCGCGGCCGGTTGTTTGTGTCATGGTGTGTCTCCTTGAGTCAATTGTTATCAATCATTCTTGCTGGCATTGCACCAGCATCAGGTCATGCCATCTGGCTCTGCCAGGCGATAGACCTGACATGCGGTGCGATGAAACAGCTGATTGCGCTCGTCTGGCGACAGCGCGCGCGTGGCCAGCTTGTAGGCATTCCACATCGCAGTGTAGGAGCAGGACTGCTTGTCAACTGGGAAATTGCTCTCGAACATGCAGCGCTCGGTACCAAAAGCTTCGATGCAGGTTTCGATCAGCGGTTGCCAAGCTTGTGCCAGTTGCACCGATGTGGGGGGTGCCACGCGATGCTCGAATCCGAATCCGAAGACCGGCATGCCCATGCCACCGATTTTGAGATTCACATTGGGCCGCTCGGCCAATTTGTGCAGATCGGATTGCCAGCGCGCGAAAACTGAAGCGCGTTCGGTACGGTGCTCACCGACACCGATCAAACCACCCACATGGTCCACCACGATCGGAATCTCCGGGCAACTATCGGCCAACTGAATCAACTCGTCGAGCTGATGGCAATAAACCCAGGCGTCAAAACTGAGTCCATAATTTTTCAGCTGTGCCAGACCGGCCTGGAAGTCCGTATCAAGCAACAGGTGTTTCTTTGGAGGTTCTTTGATGTAGCGACCCACCAGACCCGTGTCAAGCGCGGCCATATGGCGCACACCGCGCAGTCGATCTTGCGCCACGGCGACATGGGCGTCCAGTACCTCGGCCACGGCGGCACCCAAAGTGAGATCGGCATGTGCCACGATACCGGCTGCGACTTCGCAGTCGCCATGGCGGGTCTTGATCGGTGTCGCGGTCTTGCCAACAATCGCCTCCACCTCGCCAACCGGACGCAGGTGTTCCGGCCCCGTTTTGTACCAACCCGACCCGTAGGCTTCCACATAAACGGTTTTGACGATGTGATGCCCACCCGCCAAATCACGCTCGAGGTCAGGCAAGCGGTAATACTGGGTGTCCGGCACGTCCCCGAACAAATGGTGGTGAGGATCAACGATGGGCAACTCTGGCTCGAGCGCCTCTTCGTCAGGGACGCTGTCATGCCATTTCAGCAACTCCTCCGTGCTCCGGTGCATGGAGCCGCGATAGGTTTTCAGATCGTCATCACTCACGGTCACCTCCGGCTTATTCACTTTTGGACACCCGCTTGACGAAACGTTCAATTTCGCGACTCACCTCTTCAGGTGCCTCCAGCGCGGCGAAATGTCCGACGCCGGCCACCACCTTGACGTCAGCGTCTGCTACCAGCTCGGACACCACGTCCATGTAACGTGTACGCATGCCCGGCTGCATTGAAATCTGACGCCGGTTGACATCAATATCAGTCGATTGCAACAGCAGCACGGGTACCCGGATCTGGCCAATTTTCTCGCGGCCGTAGGTGCAATCCCAGAGTATCGATTCAAGAAAAATGGCGCGACCATACCCGGGGTCGAGCGCCATGGCGCGCCGTGTGATCTGCTCGCGCAGCTGTGGACTGCTGCGTTCGGTGAACATGCCGGGAAAGGCGCGCTCGATGAAGCCACTGAAGCCCGTGCCATCAACCAGCGCAGTCATGCGCGTCAAAACTTCAGCGGGGTCACCGTCGTAATAACGCCCATCCACAAACACGAGGCCAAGAACATTGGCAGGTGATTGCAAATAGGCATCAGTGATGACCCGGGTGCCCAGGCTGTGGCCCACCAACACCACGTGTTCTGTGCCGGCTTCCTGCTTGACGCGGTTGACGGCGTCGGCCAGCGCCTGCATGGTGTGCGCATCCGGAACGGGCGAGGCGCCGTGCCCCGGCAGGTCCATCGCAATGCATTTGAAGCGCGGTGACAAATGGGCGACCTGGGCGGCCCAGTCTGCCAGCGCACAACCGAAGCCATGAACAAAAATGACGGCAGGATCACCGTCACCTGCCACCTGACGGTGAATCAAGCCGGGAGTCACAGCCATTTTCGGATGCGCTGCGGCACCAGGCCCATGACGCCATTGCGGAAGAACATCACGCAGACAAAGAACACCGCACCCTGCACAAACAGCACCCAGGAACGCAGCTCCGACAGATAGGTCTGCAGCCCCATGAAGACCATGGCGCCGAAAGCCGGGCCCATGACAGTTCCCAAACCACCGACCAGCGTCATCACGATGGGGTCGCCAGAGGTGGCCCAGTAGACATCGGTGAGTGATGCCACCTGAACCACAATGGCTTTCAGCGCGCCGGCCAGGCCAGCCAGACCTGCGGACAGCGTGAACACGATCACCTTGTAGGTATTGACGCGATAGCCCAGTGAAATCGCCCTTTGCTCGTTGTCACGGATGGCGCGCATGACCTGGCCAAACGGCGAGTCGATGATGCGGTAAATCAAAATCATGCAAGCCACAAAAACCACCGACACCACCGCATAGAGCGTGGTGTCATTGGTGATGTCGATGAAGCCGAACAGCGCGCGCCGCGGAATATTGACAATACCGTCTTCGCCCCCGGTCAGGCTCGGAGCCTGCACACAGACGAAGTAGACCAGTTGCGCCAGTGCCAGCGTGATGGTGGCAAAGTAGATGCCCTGGCGACGGATCGAAATGACGCCGAACACGGCGCCCAGTGCGGTAGCTGCCACGGTGCCCATCAGCACGGCAAGCTCCGGCGGCAAACCCATGGCCTTGGTGGCATGGGCCGAGACATAGCTGGCCACACCGAAGAAGGCGGCGCTGCCGAAACACATGAGCCCGACGTAGCCCAGCAACAGGTTGAAAGCGCAGGCAAAGATGGCAAAACACATCGCTTTCATCAGAAAGGACGGGTACATCACCAGCGGCGCCAGCGCCAGAAAAGCCACAAGCATCAGCAAGGCGATGAGCCTGATTCTGGAACCCTGCGCATGGGTGTGGATGGCAACCGGCTGTGCGGCGCTGGCCGCCGCAGTGTGTTGAGTGCTCATTTAGCGACTCTCCCCAAAAAGACCCTGTGGCTTGACCAGCAGGACAATGATCATGATGACAAAAACCACCGTGGTGGAGGCTTCCGGGTAAACCACCTTGGTGATGCCTTCGGCAAAACCCAGCACGTAACCGGTGAGGATGGAGCCAAAGATCGAGCCCATGCCGCCAATGACAACCACGGCAAACACCACAATCAACAGGTCCGAACCCATGGCCGGATTCGCGCCATAAACGGGTGCCGCAAAGACACCGGCCAGCGCCGCCAAGCCGACACCGCAGCCATAAGTGAGTGTCAGCATGCGCGGCACGTTGATGCCCAGCGCGCGCACCAGGGTGGCGTTCTCGGTGGCAGCGCGCAAGTAGGAGCCCAGTCGCGTCTTCTCGATCAGCAGCCAGGTAGCCAGGCACACGGTGATCGATGCACCCACTACCCAGAGCCGGTAGTTGGGCATGAAGATCACGCCCAGGCTGGTGCCACCGGTGAGCAGCGCCGGGGCGCTGTAGGGCTGGCCCGAGTTGCCGTAGGCATTGCGATAGAGTGACTCAATCATCAGCGTCATGGCAAAGGTCACCAGCATCGAGTAGGTGTGATCGAATTGGTACAGGCGTGAGATGAAGAGTCGCTCCAGGATGACGCCGACCAAACCCACGATCACGGGCACGATCAACAGCGAAGGCCAGTAGCCCAGGCCCAGGTACTCGCTGAGCATCCAGGCGCCCATGGCACCCATCATGTAAAAGGCGCCGTGGGCAAAGTTGGCAATGTTGAGCAGGCCGAAGATGACGGCCAGCCCCAGGCTCAGGATCGCATAAAACGAGCCGTTGACCAGGCCAATCATGATCTGGGCAGACCAGGCCTGTACAGGTATATCGAATATTGTCATTTGATCAGATCCCCAGGTAACGCTCGAGCTGGACGACAGCATCGGCCGTGCTGAGCTGTGGCAGTTGGTCGACCACATGGCCTTCTTCAATGACAAAGTAGCGGTCTGTCACGGTCGAGGCGAAATGGATGTTTTGCTCCACCAGCAGGATGGTGAAGCCAGCTTCCTTGAGTTTGCCGATGGTGCGCCCGATCTGTTGCACGATGACGGGCGCCAGGCCTTCGGTGGGTTCATCGAGCAGCAGAAAGCGCGCGCCGGTGCGCAGCACGCGGCCGATGGCCAACATTTGCTGCTCACCTCCCGAGAGTTTGGCACCGGGGCTGAGCAGGCGTTCGGCCAGGTTCGGAAACAGCGCGAAGATCTCGGCCGTCGACATGGCCTTGTCACTGATCACCGCGGGCAGTTGCATGTTCTCCTTGACCGTCAGGCGCGAGAAGATGCCGCGTTCTTCGGGCACGTAGCCCAGCCCGAGGCGGGCGATGCGCTCAGGCGGCAGCGTGATGGTCTCGGTCCCGTTGAAGGTGATGGAGCCGCTGCGTTTGCGCAGGATGCCCATGATGGAGCGCATGATGGTTGATTTGCCGGCACCGTTGCGACCGACCAGGGTGACCACTTCGCCAGCGCGCACGTCCAGGTTGATGCCGTGCAGGACCTGGTCTTCGGCGTAACCCGCGCGCAGGTCATGAATATTGAGGAGGGCTGGCCCCGCAGGTGGGATGGATGTGTTGTGCTCAGACATGGGCTGGCCTCGTTCCGATGTAGGCTTCAATGACACGTTCGTCTGCAGCGACGGTTTGGTAGTCGCCCTCGGCGAGCACGCTGCCGCGCGCCAGCACGGTGATGGTGGTGCACAGGGTGGAGACAACGCTGAGGTTGTGCTCGACCATGAGGATGGTGCGGTTGCGCCCGATTTCGCGGATGATGTCCGCCACGCGGGCGATGTCTTCATGGGCCATACCCGCCATGGGTTCGTCGAGCAACAGCACTTTGGGTTCGAGCGCCAGTGTGGTGGCCAACTCCAACGTGCGTTTGCGACCGTAGGAAAGGTCCGAGGCGTTTTGGTAGGCGTAGGATTCCAGTCCCACCATTTTGAGAAGCGCCATGGCTTCGTCGTCGTAATGGCTGTTGCGCCGGCTGGAATAGAGGAAGTTGAGCCAGTCGCCATGGCGTTTTTGCACCGCCAGGCGCACGTTCTCCAGTGCCGTCATGTGCGGAAATACCGCAGATATCTGGAACGAGCGCACCAGTCCCATGCGCGCGATCTCGGTGGGCGGCTCCCGGGTGATGTCGTGCCCCATGAATTTGATCGTGCCGCTGGTGGGCTGGATGAATTTGGTGAGCAGGTTGAAGGTCGTGGTCTTGCCCGCACCGTTGGGTCCGATGAGCGCATGGATGGCACCTTTTTTGACCTGGATCGAGACGTCATTGACGGCCACAAAGCCGCTGAAGCTCTTCGTCAAATGCGAGGCTTCGAGCACGACCTCGGGCGTGCCTGGTTCTTCTGTTTTCATATTTCTTTGCTTCGGGTTAACGTCAACTTCTGCAAGGCCCACGCCACGGCGCACTGAAGGCGCAAGGTTTGCCTGTAGAAACACAAGCTTTAGGCGACACGCCGGCCGAAGCCGGCGTGTTTAAGGTCAGACGCTTATGCGAGTTTGCATTCCGTGTCGCCAGGTGCCCGGAAGATCTTGTCCGCCGGGATGGATCCCACCACTTCGGCCAGGTCGTTCTTGTCCCGGCCTGCCGTCATCTCAGATGGGTTTCTGATGCGCAAGATATTCGCGTCGTAAATCACACGGCCGTTGGGTCGAATGGCGAGATTGCGGTAGAAACCCGACTTTTCTGGCAGCGACCGGTAAGCCGCAGCAACCGCTTTGGTCTCGGTGGTTTTGGCGGCCTCCACGGCGCGCAGGTAATGCGCCATGGCGGCATAGTGATGCCCTTGCGACATGGCCGGCATGCGTCCGATCTTGGCAAAGAAGCGCCTGCTGAAAGCGCGCGCCGCATCGTTCTGGTTCCAGTAGAAACTCTCCGCGCAACGGATGCCCTGAGTCGCCTCCAACCCGACCGCCACCACGTCAGTGAACAGCAGCGATGGCGCAACAATGGTCTGGCCCCCTGCACGCACGCCAAATTCCTGCATTTGCTTGAGCAAGCGGATCTGGTCAGCGCCCGCGTTGAGAATACACACCACCTCTGCCCTGGAGGCTTGCGCCTGGGCAATGAACGAAGCGTAGTCGGTGGTGTTGAGCGGGGTCTTCACCAGTCCGGCGACCTGACCACCGGATTCCTGCAAAGCCTTGCGCACAGCGACCATGGAGGTTTCGCCGAACACATTGTCGATCGCGATGAAGAACCATTTTTTCTTGGCGTTTTCGCCAGCGGCGGCGACCGCCGAGCGCGGGTAAGCGTAGGTATCCATCACCCAGTGGAAACCCCAGGGTGAGCAGTCCTTCTCGGTGAAACTGGTGGCAGCCGAAGCGCCCATCATCGTGATGATGCCCTTGTCACGACACATGCCATGCACTGCCAGGGCCGCCACACTGGAACCGCTCGGCACCATGGCATCCACTTTGTCGACCTCAATCATCTTCTTGGCGATTTCGGTGGCAATGTCGGCCTTGTTCAGGTGGTCGCCCACGATCAGTTCAACCGGTCGCCCCAGCAATTTCCCGCCGTTGTGGTCCTGGATGGCGAGTTGCAACGAATACTCTTCGCCGGGGCCGTTGTTGTCGCGGTAGGGGCCGGTGTAGTCGGTGATCTGACCGATCTTGATTGGACGAGTCTGGCTGAGCACCAAACCCGGCATGGCCAAGCTGGCCGCACCCGCGGGAATTGTTTTAAGTAAAGATCTTCTATCCATGGTTTGCTCCTTCTTTGTAATAAATCAATTATTCATAGATACGAATGAATATTCGTATCTATGAAGTGCATAAAAATCTTAATTCAGATTCAAGCAGTTACTACTGGTGTTTATACGTACGCCTGCCGTCAACACATAAGACCAGCATCAGACCAGCTTGCAAAGGGTCTCTGACAGCGGCTTGAACACTTTGGCACCTGGCAGCGTTCCCACCACTTCGGCCACGTCAAACTTGCCTGTGGATTGCGCTGGTGATTTGATACGCATGACATTGAGGTCGTAAACCACGCGCCCGTTGGGGCGGATGGTCGGTGCGCCGTTCGACCAGAAGCGCGTCGTGATCGGCTGCTTCTTCATTTGAGCGGCAACCGCCTTGCC
>JBEGLK010000056.1:0-9585 GCA_041183605.1 Pseudomonadota bacterium | reverse complement strand
CCATTGCCACTTGGCCCTTGAGCTGATCAGCCACGCCCACCACCGCCACCTCGGCAATATTGGGATGGGCCGAGATGCTCTCTTCAATCTCGCGGGTACCCAGGCGATGGCCGGCGACATTGATCACATCATCCGTGCGCCCCAGAATGAAGTAGTAGCCATCGGCATCACGCACGCCCCAGTCAAAGGTGCTGTACACCAGCTTGCCGGGCACACTCTTCCAGTAGGTATTGACGAAGCGCTCGTCGTCGCGCCAGACAGTTTGCATGCAACCGGGCGGCAATGGGCCTTCGATCGCCATAAACCGCCTTGCCTGGTGAGCCAAACTTGCTGACCGCCTTTTCGACGCCGTTGCAAAGCGACAAAATGGGCCAGCCGGTCTCGGTTTGCCAATAGTTGTCGATGATCGGCTTGCCCAGGCCTTGACTGATCCACTGGGCCGTGGGTTCATCCAGCGGCTCACCCGCCAGGAACAGGGCGCGCAGGCTCGACAAATCATATTTGGACAGCAATGCCGGATCCTGCTTCTTGAGCACGCGCACCGCCGTGGGGGCGCTGAACATCACCGTCACCTTGTACTTTTCCACCAGGCTCCACCAGATGCCACCATCCGGGCGGATCGGCAGACCTTCGTAAATGATGGTGGCCATACCAGCAATCAGTGGCCCATAGATGATGTAACTGTGCCCCACCACCCAGCCAATGTCACTGGTCGAAAAATAGGTTTCACCCGGTTTACCGTCATAGATGTGTTTCATGCTGGCGGCCAGCGCCACGCAGTAACCACCGGTGTCGCGCTGCACGCCTTTGGGTTTGCCGGTGGTACCGCTGGTGTAGAGCGTGTAGCTCGGGTGGGTTGCATCGACCCACTCGCACTCCACCACCGTATTGAGGTGCTTGTTACGCAACGGCGCCCACAATTTGTCACGCCCCGCCACAAGCTCCATGGGCACCAAGCCACGATCCACCAGCAAAACCGACTCCGGCTTGTGTTTTGACAGTCGAATCGCCTCATCCAGCAAGGGCTTGTAGGCAACCGCCTTGCCACCACGCGAACCAGCGTCGGCACTGATGATGACTCGGGGCTCTGCATCCTCGATGCGCGACGCCAGCGAGCCAGAGGCAAAACCACCGAAGACGACCGAGTGAATCGCGCCGATGCGCACACAGGCCAGCATGGCAAAAGCCGCTTCGGCCACCATGGGCATGTAGATCAGGACCCGATCACCCTTGCCAACACCCAATTCTTTCAGCACTGCCGCCATACGCTGCACTTCGGCATGCAATTCACGGAACGAATAAACCTTTTCCTGATTCGTCTCGGTCGAGACAAAAATCAGCGCGGCCTGGTCAGCACGGTCTTTCAGATGTCGATCCACTGCGTTGTGACACAAATTGGTCACGCCACCCGCGAACCATTTGGCAAATGGCGGATTGCTGTAATCACAAATCTGGCTGGGCTGGATCTTCCAGTCCACCAAACGCGCTTGCTCGCCCCAGAAACCGTCGCGATCGGCGAGAGATCGTTGGTGAAATTCAGCGTATGAAGTCATGGGTGGTCTCCGGTATTTATAAAACTGAATTCATAATTATTGACTTTCAGCTTGCATGGTGCTGACTGTCACCACGCCCGCACCATCCAGCTGCAAATCGTCCCTGACCACCGGAAATCCCGCGGTCATGTGTGGTGATTACCTCAAGTAAGCCAAGACGCCCTGCCCTGCGCAGGCACCACTGGCGAGACAGGCGGTTAACAAATACCCCCCGGTGGGCGCTTCCCAATCCAGCATTTCGCCGGCACAAAAAACACCCGGCAAAGCCTCCAGCATGAGTTCCCCTGTCATGGCCTCGAACAAAACGCCGCCGGCACTGCTAATGGCTTCGTCAATCGGTCGAGCGGCCGTCACCGTCAGTGGCAATGCCTTGATGGCCTGCGCCAACTGCAACGTGTCGGTCATTTGTTCTTTGCTCAACAACTCATGGAGGATGGCCGCCTTGATGCCGTCAATGTGCAAGCGGCTCTTGAGATGGCTTGACAATGATCGCGTACCACGCGGATGTTTGACCTCGGCGAGCACACGTTCAAAAGGCAGGTCTGGCAACAGGTCCAGATGCAATTTAGCCGCGCCCGTGGCGAGAATTTCATCCCTCAGCAAAGCCGATGCGGCATAAATCAAACTGCCCTCGATCCCGGTGGCGGTCGCCACGAACTCGCCCTTGCGAAAAAATTCGCCTCCCCGACTGCCGGTGAACCGGATGGCCACAGACTTGAACGGAAGGCCGGCAAAACGGCTGGAAAAGTGCTCGCTCCAGCCGTTTTGAACGTCGAAACCGCAGTTGGCTGGCAGCAACGGGGCCACCGCCACACCCCTGGCTTGCAGCCAAGGCACCCAGGCACCATTGGAACCCAGGCGTGCCCAACTGCCACCACCCAGCGCCAGCACAACAGCATCGGCTTGCACCTGGATAGGGCCTTGCGGCGTATCGAAGTCCAACACAGTGGCAGCAGCATCAAGTGGACTTGCTTCTGCGTCTGGCCTATGCCAACCGGTCCAGCGGTGCCGCATGAAAAACGTCACCGGCGGGCCATTTTTGGGATGCCTCAGGCGCGCCAACCAAGCCCGCAACAGTGGGGCGGCCTTCATGTCCACAGGAAACACCCGCCCGGAACTGCCGACAAAGGTCTCGATCCCCAGCGAAGCCGCCCAGGCGCGCACCTGGCTGGCGTCAAAGACCTTGAAAAGCGCTTCAATTTGCTGGCGGCGCTGACCATAACGGGACGCAAACAGGTCTGCTGGTTCCGAATGCGTCAAATTCAGCCCGCCTTTTCCCGCCAGTAAAAATTTTCTCCCGATGCTTGGCATGGCGTCGAACAAGTGAACCTGCACACCTGCACCCGACAGCACCTCGGCCGCCATCAAACCGGCCGGCCCCGCACCTATCACTGCAACAGTTTTCATCATCAGCCCTGACATTTCTTAAAATAAGCAACTAGTAGTGCGCCACACAACGTGGAACATCGTTTACCAGTCAACTGCAACAGCCCCGCTGCACAATACGTGATCCTGGTTTCTGTCACAATTTCCCCACTGTATTCATTTCAAACTTTCAAAATTTAGGAAAAAACATGGCCAGTGAACTGATCAAACATGTGTCCGATGCATCGTTCGAAGGCGACGTATTGCAATCCAGTCTCCCGGTACTGGTTGACTACTGGGCTGAGTGGTGCGGACCATGCAAGATGATCGCCCCGATTCTGGACGAAGTATCGACGGCCTACGAAGGCAAATTGCAAATTGCGAAAATGAATGTGGATGAAAATCGCGACATTCCCGCCAAATTTGGCATTCGCGGCATCCCTACCCTCATGATCTTCAAGGGCGGTCAACTGGCCGCGACAAAAGTCGGCGCCATGAGCAAGGCACAATTGGTTGCCTTTATCGACCAGCAACTGGGCTGATCTGTATTGCGGCGCCTGCTGCGCGCCATAAAGCCCCATCCTGATGGGGCTTTTTCCTGTCATAATCCCCAACACTCGCAGGCCCAATCCAGGGCCAGCTCGAGTCAGAGGCGCAAAAGCCAATGCGACTTGAACCCGTCCAAGTCCGTCGCGCCAAAACATTTCCCCTCCCGGCAGATTTCAAACAAATACCGAGCCACTCATGCATTTAAATGAACTCAAGGCACTTCACGTGTCAGAAGTCCTCAAACAAGCCGAAGATCTGGAGATCGAAAACACCGGTCGCATGCGCAAGCAGGAGTTGATGTTTGCGATCATTAAAAAGCGTGCGCGTGCCGGCGAACAGATTTTTGCCGACGGTGTGCTGGAAATCCTGCCCGACGGTTTTGGTTTTTTGCGCAGCCCCGACACCAGCTACACCGCCAGCACCGATGACATCTACATCAGTCCGAGCCAGGTGCGTCGCTTCAACCTGCACACCGGTGACATGATTGAAGGCGAAGTGCGCACGCCCAAGGACGGCGAGCGTTACTTTGCCCTGAACAAGCTGGAAAAAGTCAACGGTGGCGGCCCTGAGGAAAACAAACACAAGGTGATGTTTGAAAACCTGACGCCGCTGTTTCCGAATGTGCAGATGCGCCTGGAACGCGATATCAAGGGCGAAGAAAATATCACTGGGCGCATCATTGACATCATTGCCCCTATCGGCAAAGGTCAGCGCGCTTTGCTGGTGGCACCGCCCAAGAGCGGCAAAACGGTGATGATGCAACACATCGCCCACGCCATTTCAGCCAATTACCCGGACAGCCACATGATGGTGTTGCTGGTCGACGAGCGCCCTGAAGAAGTGACAGAAATGCAGCGCACCGTCAAAGGCGAGGTGATTGCCTCCACCTTCGACGAACCCGCGGCACGCCACGTGCACGTGGCTGAAATGGTGATCGAGCGCGCCAAACGCCTGGTGGAACTGAAAAAAGACGTGGTGATCCTGCTTGATTCGATCACCCGTCTGGCGCGCGCCTACAACAACGTGGTGCCGTCCAGTGGCAAGGTGCTCACCGGTGGCGTGGACTCCAATGCACTGCAACGACCCAAGCGCTTTCTGGGTGCGGCGCGCAATGTGGAAGAAGGTGGCTCCTTGACCATCATTGCCACGGCCCTGGTCGACACTGGCAGCCGCATGGACGAGGTGATCTTTGAAGAATTCAAGGGCACCGGCAACAGCGAAATTCACCTGGACCGGCGCTTGTACGAAAAGCGCGTTTTCCCGTCCATTCAGCTCAACCGCAGCGGCACCCGTCGCGAAGAACTGCTGCTGGCGCCCGACATTCTGCAAAAGACCCGTATCCTGCGCCAGTTCCTGTACAACATGGACGACATCGAGTCCATGGAAATGGTGCTCAAGCAAATGCGTGCCACCAAGACCAACAGCGAGTTCTTCGACATGATGCGTCGTGGCGGCTGATCTATAATCTGACGTTTTTAGCGAAAAGTACGAACGGCTTTGAATTGCGCAATGGGTTTGTGCAAGGGCTGGCGCGGCTAACGCAACTGATGGAGAAATCATGAAAGAAGGCATTCACCCCAACTACCGCGAAGTTTGTTTCCTGGACTCGTCCAATGGTTTCAAGTTCGTGACCCGCTCTTGCGCCAACGCCAAAGAGATGATCACCATGGAAGATGGCCGCGAACTGCCGCTGTTCAAACTGGATACCTCCAGCGAATCGCACCCTTTCTACACTGGCACACAAAAATCCGTGGACAACATGGGTGGCCGCGTGGAACGCTTCCGCAACCGCTTCGGTAAAACTGCTGCCAAGTAAGCAGAATTCAGCGCTTTGCCAAAGGCAGCCGGGTGATTCCGCGCTGCCTTTTTTCTTTGCACTGATCCCGACTCTTTTGCCTTACGCCCTGTGAACCAGCCCAATCCTGCCATCGTCGCACAAGCCGGCGCCAAACGCCTGCCGCGGCCGGCGTTGCTGCTGTTTTGCCTGGCCTATGTGTTGCCAGGTTTTTTTGGGCGTGCACCCTGGAAAAGCGACGACATCGCCACCTATGGCTACATGGCGGAACTGGCTCGGGGCGCTTCTGATTGGTGGCAACCGACATTGGCCGGGCTGTCGCCCGAAGTTGATGCATTGCTCCCCTATTGGTTGGGAGCTTGGGCGATCCAGCTGGCCCCAAGCTGGTTGTCGCCAGATCTGGCCACCCGCTTGCCCTTCATGCTCTTGTTGGTGTTGGCACTGATCGCCACCTGGTACGGCACCTATTACTTGGCACGCAATCCGCTGGCCCAACCCGTGGCTTTTGCTTTTGGCGGAGAGGCGCGGCCAGCGGATTACGCGCGCGCCATTGCCGATGGTGGCTTGCTCGCCTTCATAGCCTGTCTGGGGCTGGCACAACTCGCCCATGAAACAACACCTGCACTGACGCAGCTATGTTTTACATCCCTGCTGTTTTATGCGACAGCCGCCCTGCCCTACCGTCCCTTCACACCGGGCTTGAGCGCTGGCGTGGCACTGCTGGGGCTCACCTTGGCAGGAGCGCCCTCGATCGCGTTGGCTTTGGGCCTGGGCGCCACAAGCCTTTATTTTCTGGCACCCACGGAAGAGGCTACCACGGCCATGGCGTCGCAGAAGAAGTTGCGTGCCAGTGGTCTGGCCCTGTTGTCGCTGCTCAGCGCTTCAGTCGCCAGCTATTTGAATCTGTGGCACTGGCGTATCGACCTGCCGCAAGCGGACTTGGCTGAATGGCAAAGTCTCGGGCGCCTCTTTCTCTGGTTCACGTGGCCTGCCTGGCCGCTGGCGGTCTGGACGCTCTGGCGCTGGCGCCGACAGATCTTCAACGTCCGTTTCACAGGTCTTCACCTGTGGCTGCCCATCTGGTTTGTGTCTGTTGCCAGCAGCGCTACCTTGACCACCAGCGCCGCGGACCGTTCACTGCTGCTGGCACTGCCCGCTTTGGCCGCCCTGGCAGCCTTTGCCTTGCCCACCCTGAGCCGCAGCGTGGGTGCCTTGATCGACTGGTTTACCCTGATCTTTTTCACCGGCTGCGCCCTGGTGATCTGGGTGGTATGGATCTCAATGCAAACTGGCTACCCGGCACAACCGGCGCTGAACGTGGCACGGCTGGTGCCGGGTTTTGTTCACAGCTTTTCGCTGATACCCTTCCTGATGGCGCTGGCCGCCAGTTTGGTATGGGCATGGCTGGTCAAGTGGCGCGTGGGGCGCCATCGCGCCGCAATCTGGAAAAGCGTGGTGCTGCCTGCTGGTGGAGCCGCCCTGAGCTGGTTACTGCTGATGAGCCTCTGGCTGCCCTTACTGGACTATGCCCGCAGCTACGCGCCGATGGTCAAGCTGACAATGTCTACCATGGGACAGTCCCCGGGCTGTGTGGCAACGTTGGGCTTGAACCCGGGTCAAATCGCGGCGTTTCAGTTCCACGGCAAACTTGACTTGCAAGCGTTTAAACCTCAGAACTCCTGCCAATGGCTGATCGCAGACATCGACACGGCGCGCTTGCGTCATGACCTCACTGCGAGTCCGGATTGGCAACTGCGTCTTGCGACAGGCCATCCCGCAGAACGGAAGGATTCGATCTGGCTGTACCAGCGTCAGCTGAAGCCGTTGCCGGCACCACCCGTTGCGACGGAAAAACAAGACTGAACACCGAGCCCCGTCCCACCGTGCTTTCGATGGCCAGAACGGCGCCGTGGCGCTGAGCCACATGTTTGACAATGGCCAGACCAAGTCCGGTGCCACCGGTTTCGCGAGACCGGCTACGGTCCACTCGGTAAAAACGTTCTGTCAGGCGGCCCAGGTGTTCGGCCGCAATCCCGGGTCCGGTGTCTGCGACTGAAAAAACAACACACCCGTCTGCGCGCTGCCGAATGCTGACCGTGATGTTGCCGCCGGCCGGCGTGTAGCGCACTGCATTGCTGACCAGGTTACCCATGGCGCTTAGCAACTCACTGGCTGCACCTGCCAGAAAGCCTTCAAAAGCACAGTCAAAGACAAAATGATGGTCCGCCTCTCCGGACTGGCCCATCACCTGAGACAAGGACGACGCGTCACTTTCAAGCTGGCGCATCAATACCGGTACGGCAACGTGGGCCTGTACTCCTGGCGGCGCACTGCCTTCAAGTTTCGACAGTGTCAGCAAATCGCTCACCAGCGTCTGCATGCGCTCCGCCTGCTGCGCCATGAGCGCCAGATACTGTTGACGCTCGGATTCGTCAAGCCTGAGTGTTTGCAGGGTTTCAACAAAACCACCCAGTACGGTCAAAGGGGTGCGAATTTCATGTGACACATTGGCCACAAAATCGCGCCGCATGGCCTCAGCCTGCTCCAGCACGGTAATGTCCCGTGACAGAAGCAACTTTCGCCCATCACCATAGGGATGCAGTTGCACTGACAAGGTCACCGGCCGTGACGGCTTGCTTTCACGGCCCTGCATGGTCATGCTGCTACGAAAGTCACCCTTAGCCAGATAACCGGCAAAACCCGGTTCACGCACCAGGTTGCCAATGGTCTGCATCAGATCACGCTGAAGATCAAGACCAAAATGCGTCGCAGAGGTCTGATTGAACCATTCAATCCGCCCCTCACCATCCAGCAACATCACACCGTTGGGCGACACCTGCAAGGCAGAGATGAAGTCTTGCAAGCGTGTCTGGCTCTCTCGGGTTTGACGCTCGCGTTCACGCAGCATGCGCCTGACACGGGAGGTCAGGTCCCCCCAGGTACCCGTTTTGGGGCCGTCTTCGCCCGAACGATCGTTGCGCAACCAGATTAAAAAATTTCTGGCGCGGGCCATGTCCTGCGCCATCCACAACAATGCCCCAAACAGCATGCCCAGGGTCAATGCATGACTGGAGTGCCAATAAGCGTCAACCCATGCGCCCAGCAGGGCACCCACAGACAGCATGCCCAAAAAAAATATGAATCGACCGAACATGTGACTGGGCTTGTTATACCGGTTTGGCCAGCATGGCTTGCACGGTCAGTCGATAACCCGCGCCACGGACGGTCTCAACCATCACGCCAGCTTCACCCAGTGCCTCGCGCAAGCGTTTGACATGGACGTCCACCGTGCGTTCTTCAATAAAGACATGGTCACCCCACACCTTGTCGAGCAACTGCGATCGGCTGTGCACACGCTCGGCATGTGTCATCAGGTAATGCAACAACTTGAATTCAGTAGGCCCGAGCTTCAACGGCTGGCCTTGAAACGTGACACGGTAAGTGGCTGCATCAAGACTCAGTTCGCCCAGCGTCACCACCCCGGCCTCCTGCTCGGGCGCACGCCGGCGCAACACCGCGCGTATACGCGCCAGCAGCTCCTTGGTAGAGAACGGTTTGGCAATGTAGTCATCAGCACCCGCATCCAACCCGGCCACCCGGTCCACCTCGTCGCCACGCGCGGTGAGCATGATGATTGGGACGGTTTTTGTGCGTGGGTGCTCGCGCCAGCGCTTGGCCAAGGTCAGGCCACTCTCACCGGGCAACATCCAATCCAGCAAAATCACATCGGGCAACACCGCGTCCAGTTCTGCCTGGGCGGTAGCACTGTCCATGGCCCAGACCGGACGAAAACCGTTGTGCCGCAGATTGACCGATATCAATTCGGCAATAGCGGGCTCGTCTTCAACGACCAGCACACCTGGCAAACGTCTCATTTCACCACCGACTCAATTTCCGACATGGGGGCATGGCGGACATCGGCCCCTTTGACGATGTAGATGATCAATTCAGCAATGTTCTTGGCATGATCACCAATACGCTCGATCGCCTTGGCCAGAAACAGCAGGTCCAGACTCGATGAAATCATGCGCGGATCTTCCATCATGTATGTGATGAGCTTGCGCACAAAGCCGTCAAACTCCTGGTCAATCAGGTCGTCTTCCTTCAGGATCGCCAGTGCCGCCGCGGTGTCCAGGCGGGCAAATGCATCGAGCGCCTTGCGCAACAAACCCGAGGCCATGTCTGAGGCCACCCGCAACTCCAACGCAGGCAACGAACGTGGTGCACCACTTTGAATGATGGAGCGCACCATGCGCGCAATTTTTGCAGCCTCGTCACCCACCCGTTCCAGGTTGGCGGTGGCTTTGGAGATGGCCATCAGCA
>JBEGLK010000055.1:0-11272 GCA_041183605.1 Pseudomonadota bacterium | reverse complement strand
ATTCTCATGGTAGCGCTTGATTTCGGGCGAGGTGTCCACGTACCAGAGGTCATTGGAGAAGCTGTACAGGCCTTCGGGGAACTTGTCTTTCAGCGCCTCAGCGATGTTGTAGTCACCGTTGTTGCCGCCTGAGATCACTTTTTTGCTCTTGAACAAGCCAAAGGGTTCTGCCTGTTTCACCAGCGAGATGAAGCCACCGCTGTAGAACATGTTCATGATCGTGTCGCACGGGTCGGCCATCAGCTGGCTGATCAGCGTGTTGTAGTCCGTGGTGCCCAGCTTGAGCAGGTACTCACGCGAGACTTCCACGCCGGCTGGCAACACCTTGCGCAACTGCGTGAACAGGTCAGTCGAGTAGGCGTAATCAAAGCCGGTCAAGCAGACCTTCTTGGCGCCCACCTTGGTGAACAGCGGAGCCATGCGCTTGGCGTCCGACTCGCTGGTGGAGCTGAGCTGGAAGATGTACTTGTGGCCCTTGAGACCGGTGATGTCGTCGGCGCTGGCGCTGGGCGAGAAGTTCAGGATCTTCGCTTCCTTGGCCACCTCGGAGACGGCCAGAGCGGTGTTGGAGCCCAGCGGCCCCATCAGCACGTCGACCTTTTCGGAGTTGATCAGCTCGCGCGCCAGGGCCACTGCCACATCGGGCTTGAGTTGTTCGTCGCGGGTGACGATCTCGATCTTGCGACCATTCACGCCACCGGCGGCATTGATCTCGTCAACAGCGAGCTTCACGCCGGGTGCCATGCCGGCACCCAGTTCGGCGGCAGCGCCGGACAACAGGTTCAGGAATCCAATTTTGATGGGCTTGGGTTGTGCCAAGCTAGGCTGAGCAAAGGCAGTGGCGAGCGCTGCAACGGTAGCCACGAAGGCGAATTTGATTTTTTTGGTCATTTGAACTCCTCGGGGGGGGTGGAACTCGCCTCATCCAGGCGACAAACTTGTGCTCTCTTTGAGAGTGAGGGCTAATCACTGGTTAAAGGTCAAGCTTTTATGTTACCTCTTGGAGACAGTGGATCCGCCTCAGGAAAACCCTAACCAAAGCTTGCAGGTCGACAAATTTACCCGACTTGAGTGGACTAAGCCTTCTTGCTTCGACGCATTTGTTTGGCATTTGGCGACAAGGATTTCCAGTGTTCATACCAAAGCGATGCCCAAGCGACACCTTTTTTTCTTTGTTCCTTTGTCTGACTGGCAATCACGCGGTCAAGGGCAATCATCATCCGGCCTAACGCGTAGTCCCTTTTGTTGCTTGCAGCTTCATGCGTTTTGGCAGTCTGCTTGTCCATGCTGTTTGCTCATAGGTATTGTGAGCCATCCTAGACAGGCACCATCAAATTGACCATCCCCCATTCGGGTGGTTTTAGATGTTTTTTATTATTTTTTGAATAATCCGATGGCTTATTAACAAATAAGACACGGTGCAAGCAGCGTTATGATCTCGTGGCATTTTTCAAAACAAAAATACCCATCGACGATCCGGGAGCCCGCTGTTGCCATCCATCATTCTGTACACCTTTGTGGCCTTGACTGGCATGATGGGCTGTTTGATGTCGTTCGTGCTGTTCTTCCTCAAGCGCAGCTACCCCAAGTCCATCAAGGGACTGGACGATTGGGCAGTTTTTCCGGTGTTTTCTTTTTTTGCATCAGCGCTCTACGGCATGCAAGGGAAGTGGCATCACCTCATTTCAATGGCTCTGCCCAATCTGCTGTTGGTGATCACGTCCATCATGCAGCTACGCGGCACATTCAAACACTTTGGCAAGCCTGTCAACACGAAGTTGATTCATGCCACCGTGGGTGTCGCATTGATTCTGATCGTGTGGTGGAGTGGCAAGGATGAATATTTTTCCCACCGACTCGTCATGATGAGTGGCTTGACTGCGACCATGTTTGGCATCCAGGTCAAGTTGCTTTGGGGACAGAGAAGAAACAGCTTTGCTGCGTACTTCATGCTGCTCACGCTCATTCTTCTGTGTGCCGTGATGTTGGCTCGGGTCATCTCGGCCCTGATTGATCCCCCTCCAGTAGGACTATTCACATACAGCCCGCTTCAGGCGATCTACCTTGCAAGTTACAGTTTTGGCGTCCTTTTGCTGAGCATGTCTGCCATTTTGTTGTCTTCAGAACAACTGCGCAATGAAATGGCAAAACTGCTGAAATACGATGCACTGACGGGTGCCCTGACCAGACGGTCCGCATTCGAATATGGCGAAGATGAGTTGGCTCGCAGTTCAAGGTCCGGCACCGTATTTTCGGTGCTGCTGATGGACCTGGATCATTTCAAGGATATCAACGACAAATACGGCCATCAGAAGGGTGATGAGGTTCTGACCGAGTTTGTCCAGCGCGTCGAGCAGGTATTGCGCCGCCCCTCTGTGATTGGCCGTTATGGCGGCGAGGAATTTATCGTCCTGCTGCCCGACACCACCAAGGAAAAGGCAATGCAGGTTGCAGCGCGCATACAGAGCCATTTGCGAGCCCATGCGGAGCAACCGAAAGTGACAGCCAGTATCGGCATAGCCTCATTCTCGCAAGCGCACGGCGACACTTTGGACGCGATGATTGGCCGTGCCGACACGGCCTTGTACGCGGCCAAGAACAATGGGCGTGACCAAATCGTGATCGACGAGAAGTTATGACACACAAGCCTTTGTCATTTTTCGGCCAATGGACAGGCACCGCCTTGCTGGCCTTGACGATTGTCGGCTGCGCCATCAAACCTGCGGCACCCCCCGCATCTCCTGCGGTGACGCCGGCACCCAGCATGGCACTGGAAAAACACCATGTCGAATTAGGTGGCGGTGTCAGTGTCGACTACCAGATCGAGCGAAAAATCTCGGCCATCAACGGTGTCAGCTGTTTCGCGATGATCACCGGCACACTCAACAATAACTCCGATCAGGCTTTAAGCCGTCAGACGGTTCTGGACTTCAATTTTTTCAGCGGTGGCAAGCAATCGTTCCGCGACCTGACCCATCCTGTCAGCAATGCACCGTCCGGCAGCCGTCCCATGTTTGAAATGGTGGTCTCGCCAGTGCACAGGGAGGGCTGTGTGAACTATGACCGTATCGATGTTGCGGTGCGCAAAGTGCTCGCCAACTGACAGGCCAAGAAGCCCGTCAGTTGTGATTTTTGCTGCGTTGCGCTCTGAGCACCACCGGGCTATGACGAAGATTGCGCAAGGCATTGTCCAGCTGATGAACGTCGTGCACGGCAATGATGAATTTGATGTCGATGGCGCCTTGCGGTGATTCGTCGGCCATGTTGACCTGGGTGATGTCGACCTCGGCGGCCGCCAGCGCCGATGCCACTTTGGCGAGCACACCCTTGCCGTTGTTGACGGTGACGACGATGCTGGTCTCAAAAGCCCGCACCGGTTCATCCGACCACTCCACCGCAATGAAGCGTTCACGGTCCTTGTTTTTGAGCTTGACGGCGACCTGGCAATCACTCTTGTGAATGGTCAGCCCCTCACCACGCCCGAGATAACCCACAATCGCATCACCCGGAATGGGTCGGCAGCAGGCGGCAAAACTCACCGACGTGTTCTCGCTGCCGTCAATCGCCACACTGCCCTGCGCCAGGGCTTCGCCGGCGGTAAACCGTTCACGCGTGAGCAGCAGGGGATCAGGTCTTTCGCCAACGTCCGCCAACAACTTGGCCAGGCGCTTGGCCACAATGCTGGCGATGCGCCGGCCCAGGCCAATTTCCACCAGCAGGTCGGAGCGGGTGCGATTGCCGCTGAAGCGCAACAACCTGTCCCAGACCTCAGCCATCGGCCCCTGCTCGTCGGGCAAATGCTCGATGCCTTCCGCGCGCAAGGCCTGTGCCAGCATTTTTTCACCCAGGTTTTGGGAATCACCCTGCGCCAGGGTGCGTAAATGCTGCCGGATTTTGGAGCGTGCGCGCGCCGTGCGCACAAAGCCCAGCCAGGCCGGATTGGGGAACGAACTCTTGTCTGTGACGACCTCGATCACATCACCGTTTTTGACCTCGGTGCGCAGCGGCACCTGTTCATTGTTGACCTTGGCCCCCACCGCGTGGTCGCCCACGCTGCTGTGAATCGCATAGGCAAAGTCGACCACGGTGGCGCCGCGCGGCATCGCCATGATGCGGCTCTTGGGGGTGAACACATACACCGCATCAGGAAACAGGTCGACCTTGACGTGCTCCCAGAATTCAGCGGCATCGTGGGTCTCGTCACCGATGTCCAGCAGCGACTGCAACCACTTGGAACCGAGCCGGTCCGGGTTGGCATTGACCTCGTTGGGGCTTTCCTTGTAGAGCCAGTGCGCTGCCACCCCGGTTTCAGCCACCAAGTGCATGGCTTCGGTACGCACCTGAAATTCAACGTTGATGCCCGACGGTCCCACCAGCGTGGTGTGCAAGGACTGGTAACCGTTGATCTTGCTGATCGCAATGTGGTCCTTGAACTTACCGGGCACCGGTTTGTAGAGCTGATGCAGGAGCCCGAGCGCGGTGTAACAGTCAATGAGGCCAGGCACAATGACCCGGAACCCATAGATGTCAGTGACCTGGGCAAAACTCAGGTTCTTGTCTGTCATCTTGTGATAGATCGAATACAGGGTCTTTTCCCGACCAGCAATCCTGACCGACATGCCGTGGCGGGCAAACATGGATTCGAGATCGGTCTGCACTTTTTGAATCAGGTCACGCCGTCGCCCGCGCGCCTTGGCGACCGCCTTGCTCAAAATCGCATAACGCCAGGGCCGCAGGTAACGAAACGACAGGTCCTGCAGTTCCCGGTAGGTTTGATTGAGCCCAAGCCGGTGGGCGATCGGTGCATAAACTTCGAGGGTTTCCGACGCAATACGCCCCCACTTGGCACGCGGCGCGTCAGACAGGGTGCGCATATTGTGGGTGCGGTCGGCCAGCTTGATCAGGATCACGCGCACATCACGCGCCATCGCCAGCAACATTTTCCGGAACGACTCCGCCTGGTTTTCCTCACGCGTATTGAAGTGCAGCTTTTCCAGCTTGGTCAGGCCATCCACCAGTTCGGCCACGGGAGAACCAAAACGTTCGATCAAATCAGGCTTGGTGACGTCGCAATCCTCCAGCGCATCGTGCAGCAGGGCCGCCATCAAGGCCTGGGCGTCGAGTTTCCAATCGGCACATTGGGCTGCCACCGCAATCGGGTGGGTAATGTAAGGCTCGCCACTGTTGCGGAGTTGCCCCAGATGGGCTTCGTCGGAAAAGCGGTAAGCCGACCTGACGTTGGCCAGATCGCTGGCGCTGAGGTAGTCCAGCTTGGTGATCAGACCGGCAAAACTGGCTGCCGCCGCGTTTGATGCAGCGGCACTCAGCACCTTGGGTCGGGCTAGCCCATTGGGGGAATCTGTCTGAGACTTGTTGGTTGCGGCGCACATGCCATGAATATAGCGTGCCGGATGCGCATTTCGGCAGCCAAAATAAAAAAGCACCGCGAACGGTGCTTTTTCTCAGCGGAATCAGTTGCGCTTTACAAAGGCACCTTTTTCAGCATTTCAATGCCGACCTTGCCAGCCGCGATTTCACGCAGGGCGGTCACGCCTGGCTTGTTCTTGCTGTCGACCTTGGCGGCGTGGCCCTGGCTCAGCATGCGCGCACGGTAGGATGCCGCCAATACCAATTGAAAGCGGTTAGGAATCTGCAACAGGCAGTCTTCAACAGTGATACGGGCCATGAATTCTCCAAAACCAGGTGGGTGTGCACTACGCGATATGCAGTGCTTTGAAAGTGTCTGCTCTGGCACGGCGTTGTGCCAAATACTTGAGTCGCTGTGCATGCACAATGGATTTGAGATCAAACACGGCGCGATCAAATAACTCGTTGATTATAACGAAGTCGAACTGTGACACCTGCGCCATCTCGGTGGCGGCATTCTCCAGCCGGGTGTCAATCACCTCGGGCGTGTCTTCGCCGCGACGCTCCAACCGCGAACGCAACTCATCCCAACTGGGCGGCAAAATGAAAATGGTGACGGCATTGGCGAAGATTTTCTTGATTTGCAGAGCACCCTGGTAATCAATTTCAAGAATCACGTCCGAACCCTGCGTCATGCGCTCCTCAATCGCCTTTCTTGAGGTGCCATAACGGTGGTTGTGCACATGCGCCCATTCCACAAAAGCCTGGTTCTGCACCATTGCATCAAATTCGGTGTTGGAGACAAAGAAGTACTCCCGGCCGTGTTTTTCCTGGCCACGGGGCGCGCGCGTGGTGTGCGAGACCGAGGGCCGCACCAACGCGTCGAGCTCCAGCAAAGCCTTCACCAGGCTGGACTTGCCAGCGCCGCTCGGGGCGGCCACAACAAACAGATTTCCGGGGTAGTCAATCACGGCAGGACTCTTTTAAAAAGACGGCAGGGCATTTATTCTGGACTGACGCAAAATTGTTCCAGCTAGGCATTCCGACGCAGACAGTACAGACGTACGACAAGGAGGAACAACGACGCTAGGGCGGTTTTGCGTAAGTCCAATTATTCTATGTTTTGAACCTGTTCACGCATCTGCTCAATCAGCACCTTCATGTCAACTGAAATATGGGTGAGTTCGAGCGCCGCCGATTTGGAGCCCAGCGTGTTGGCTTCGCGGTGCAACTCCTGGATCAGGAAGTCGAGCCGCTTGCCAACTTCACCGCCCTTGACCAGCAAGCGGTCGAGTTCATCCAGATGGGAATTCAGCCGTGTCAACTCTTCCGCCACATCGATGCGAATGGCAAATGCGGTCGCCTCTGCGAGGGCACGGTCCTGCGCGGCCTCCGGCAAGGCACCACCTTCGACCAGGCCCATGGCATCGCGCCAGCGGTCCAGAAAACGCTGGCGTTGCTGCGCCACCAATTGCGGCACCAGGGGCCCGGCCTGCGCCGCAAGTTCACGTAATTGCGCCATGCGGTCCTGCAACATCAGCACCAGGCGGGCGCCCTCGCGCTCGCGCGCTGCCAGCAGCGACGTCAGCACCTGATCGGCCAGCGCCAGCAAGTCTGCTTGCCAATCGTGTTCCGTCGCCGAGCCACCCGCCGTCAGGCGAAGCACATCCGCCAGGCTCAAGGGAGTGATTTGTGGCAACCAAGTCCTGACGTTGTCCTGGATCGTACTGAGTCGCTGCAGCAGCCGCACGGAAGGCTCGGCAACCAGGTTGGCAGCACTGTTTTCCAGTGCCGCGCGCACTTCGACCTTGCCGCGCCTGAGGCGATGCACCAGCAACTCGCGCAAGGCGGGCTCGAAGCTGCGCAGCTCTTCCGACAGCTTGAAAGTCAGGTCCAGATAACGGCTGTTGACCGCGCGAATTTCAATGCCCAAACGGGATGCTGGCGAGGCCTGGCCTTCGCCCCCCGGGGAAGTGGCGGCGCTGCTGTGCTGGGCACTGGCATAACCGGTCATGCTGTAAACTGGCATATCGATCGTCTGTGGTGTTAAGTGGTCTCGAGAATAACACCCGGTTCCCGAAAAAAAACGAACCCTCATTCCTTGAAGTGATGTCCAAGTCCAAACCGTCCCCGCTACCGCCCGGCACCCAGATTGGTGGCTACAAGGTGGTGCGCCGGGTTGCCGCCGGCGGTTTTGGCGTGGTTTATCTGGCCGCAGGTGCCGATGAGCAACAGGTGGCCATCAAGGAATACCTGCCGTCATCGCTGGTCACCCGTGAACCCGGCCTGCTGACGCCGCAGGTGGCACCGGACAAACTCTCGCTGTACCGGCTGGGCCTGAAAAGCTTTTTTGAAGAGGGTCGCTCACTGGCGCAGATATCCCACCCCTCGGTGGTCAGCGTGCTGAATTTCTTCAGGGAAAACGAGACCGTCTACATGGTGACCGAATACCTGGAAGGCGCCAGCCTGCAGGATTTCATTGTCGTGGCACGGGATCTCAAAAAGGAAAAGATCTTTCGCGAATCCACCATCCGGTCACTGTTTGATGAAATCCTGCGCGGCTTGCGCATCGTCCACCAGCACAAAATGCTGCACTTGGACATCAAACCTGCCAATATTTTCATCACCGATGACAACCGTGCCGTGCTGATCGACTTTGGCGCGGCGCGCGAGGTGCTGACCAAGGAAAGCAACTTTATCCGCCCCATGTACACGCCCGGCTTTGCTGCCCCCGAGATGTACCGGCGCGACACCACCATGGGACCCTGGACCGACATTTACGCCATTGGCGCCTGTATCTTTGCCTGCATGCACGGCTACCCGCCGAACGAGGCGCCACAACGTGTTCCCGAAGACAAGGCAGCACAGACCTTGAAGCGTTATCGTGGCGTCTATTCCGACGATCTGCTGGAGATCGTGCAATGGTGCATGACGCTTGATCCGCAGGCGCGGCCGCAGTCAGTTTTTGCCCTGCAAAAGGAATTGAACCGGGCAGGGACCCGCCGTTATACCCAGCTATCCATGGGCGACAAGGTCAAGCTGCAGCTTGGCAGCATGCTCGACGGCAGCAAAAAAAACGTTGCCAAACCGACAGAAATGGGTAACCCGGCCTGATGCGTTTTTCCGTCTTCCAGGTCAGCCGCCAGGGTGGGCGCAGGAACAACGAGGACCGCATGGGTTACAGCTACACCAGCGACAGCGTGTTGCTGATGCTGGCCGATGGCATGGGCGGACACCCCGACGGGGAAATAGCGGCGCACCTGGCATTGGAAACCGTAGGCAGTCTGTTTCAACAGATGGCACAGCCCAAACTCGACGACGTGGCTGAATTCATGGAACGTGCCTTGATGACCGCACACCAGCAAATCCTGAACTACGCAACCGCACATGCCATGCCGGACTCACCCCGCACGACCCTCGTGATGGCAGTGGTCCAGTCGGGCCAGGTGTGCTGGGCCCATTGTGGCGACTCCAGGTTTTATTTGATTCGCCAGCATCAGTTACTGACCCGCACCCAGGACCACTCTGTGGTCGAACGCGGTCGCCGCCCTCATGACCCGGAAAGCCTGTCCGACACCAACCGAAACCTGTTGTTTACCTGCCTGGGTTCACCCACCCGACCTATTTTCAGCGTGACCGAGCCCAGGGATCTTCGGCAGGACGACACCCTCATGCTCTGCTCCGACGGCTTGTGGGCGAGCCTGCCGGAAAAAGACATCGTGACCGAACTAAGTCAAAAACCCGTGGAAATCGCGGTGCCCAAACTGGTCGAGAAGGCGCTGGCGCAAGCCGGTGATCGCAGTGACAACGTCACCTGTCTCGCGCTCAACTGGCTGACACCCGACACCCCCATCAACCTCCCACCAAGCGATTCCTGACATGACCGAATTTTTACGAACTGGCGGACGCGCCGCCAATGCCCTGCGCCCGATCACCATCACCCGCCACTACACCCGGCACGCCGAGGGTTCGGTGCTGATTGAGTTTGGCCATACCAAGGTGTTATGTCGACAAGGTGCCGCCGCATCAAAAAGGCTCTGGCCAAGGCTGGGTCACCGCAGAATACGGCATGCTGCCACGCGCCACCCACAGCCGCAGCGACCGCGAGGCCGCGCGTGGCAAGCAAAGCGGGCGCACGCAGGAAATCCAGCGCCTGATTGGCCGCGCCCTGCGCTCGGTTTTCGACCTGACGCTGCTGGGTGAGCGCACCCTGCACCTCGACTGCGACGTGATCCAGGCCGACGGCGGCACCCGCACCGCGGCCATCACGGGCGCCTTTGTGGCAGCGCAGGATGCCGTGAACGGACTGCTGACACAAGGCAAGCTGACCCAATCGCCGATTCGCGAAGCGGTGGCCGCCATTTCGGTCGGCATCGTGCAAGGCACCCCGCTGCTCGACCTGGAATACACCGAAGATTCGGCCTGCGACACCGACATGAACGTGGTCATGACCGCGAGCGGCCACTACGTCGAGGTCCAGGGCACGGCCGAGGGTGCTGCCTTCAGCCGCAGCGAGATGGATGCGCTGCTGGCACTGGCCGACCAGGGCATCCGTGAACTGGTGAAACTGCAACAGGCAGCACTTGCACGGTCATGAAGATCGTTCTGGCTTCCAACAACCCAGGCAAACTGGCCGAACTACACGCCATGTTTGCGCCGCTGGGCTTCGAGCTCGTGCCCCAAGGCCAGCTTGGCATCCCCGAGGCCGAAGAGCCGTACCACACCTTCATCGAAAATGCGCTGGCCAAGGCGCGTCACGCCGCCCGGCTCAGCGGCCTGCCCGCTGTGGCTGACGATGCCGGCCTGTGTGTGGATGCCTTTGGTGGACTGCCAGGCGTGCAAACCGCTTTTTATGCCACCCAATTCGGTTACCCCAAAAGCGACGACAACAACGTGCGCGCCCTGCTCGAGCAAATGGCCGGCATCAACAACCGGCGCGCGGCCATGGTCAGCACGCTGGTAGCGCTGCGTTCCGCCGACGACCCCGAACCGTTGGTGGCCGTGGGCCGGGTGGTGGGTGAGATCGCCCGTGAGCCCATCGGCAGCAATGGTTTTGGTTTCGACCCGGTGATGTTCATTCCCGAGTTTGGCAAAACCTTTGCCCAGCTGCCGGTGGAAGTGAAAAATGCCAACAGCCACCGGGGGCGGGCTGCGGCGGCGATGGTGGACTTGATGCGCGAGCGCTGGCTGTGAGGGACGCGATACAGGAGTCCTTGGTGACCGAACCCGCGAGGCAGGCCCTGTGGGCGGCTTCCTCATACTGGGGTACCAGAAATCGTCAGCCCCCCACAGGGCCTGCCTCGCTAGACGCTCGACCCAAAACGACCAGTAGCCAACTGCCGATGAGGTTGTTGGGATTCAGCGTATTTCTGCAAGCGAACCGCGACATCGGCGCGGCAGCCGGAAGGGGTGATCGCCGATTTCTGGTACCCCAGTATGAGGCGGTCGCCCCTTCCGGCTGCCGCGCAGTTAACACACAAAAATTTCGATGATCCCTATCCTGCCTGACTCCAACGCGCCAGAGGTGGCCATGCAGCCGCGCGACATCCAGCATTACATGCGCCCCGGCACGCTGCAACTCGGCAGTCTGCCACCCTTGTCGCTGTATGTGCACCTGCCCTGGTGCCTCAAGAAATGCCCCTATTGCGACTTCAACTCGCATGAAATGCGCGCCACCGACCTGCCCGAGCAGCGCTACATCGACGCCCTGATGGCCGACCTCGAAGCCGCGCTGCCACTCATCTGGGGGCGCAGTGTGCAGACTGTGTTCATGGGCGGTGGTACCCCCAGCCTGTTTTCGCCGCAAGCCATCGATCAACTGCTTGCGGGCATAAGGGCCCGGGTGCGACTGGCGCCAAACGCCGAGATCACACTCGAAGCCAACCCCGGCACATTCGAGAAAGAC
>JBEGLK010000054.1:0-9394 GCA_041183605.1 Pseudomonadota bacterium | reverse complement strand
GTCGTATCGCCACACTGGCCGCCTACCGGCACCTGGGTGTGACGCCTCCGGCCAATCAGGCGGGCATCGACATGTTCGGGGTCTGAATGGTTCAGCGCAGTTCGCTTGATGGAGGTCTCTTGAAGTACAGCAACAGCCGCGCCTTTGCCCATATTGCCGCTTTTCACCCTGAGCTGACAGCCCTGCGGCGTGACCTGCACGCCAACCCGGAACTCGGCTTTGAAGAGGTCTACACCGCCAAGCGTGTGCAGCAGGCGCTCACCGTTTGCGGCGTCGACGAAATCCACACCGGCATAGGCAAGACCGGTGTGGTGGCCGTGATCCGGGGTCGGCAACACCACAGCGGCAAGATGATTGGCCTGCGTGCCGACATGGATGCCTTGCCCATGACCGAACACAACGACTTTGCCTGGAAGTCCGGCAAACCCGGCCTGATGCATGGCTGTGGTCACGACGGCCATACCGCGATGCTGGTCGGTGCGGCGCGTTACCTGGCCGAGACCCGCAACTTCGACGGCACCGCGGTGCTGATTTTCCAGCCCGGTGAAGAAGGTTATGCGGGCGCCCAGGCCATGATCGACGACGGCTTGTTCGAGCGTTTTCCGGTGCAGTCGGTCTTTGGCATGCACAACTGGCCGGCCATGCGCCCGGGCACCATCGGGCTCAATTCAGGACCGATGATGGCGGCGGCAGACCGCATCACGATCGAGATCACCGGCAAGGGTGGCCACGGCGCGCATCCGTATCAGACCGTGGATCCGGTGCTGGTGGCGGCGCACATCATCACCGCGGTGCAAAGCATCGTGTCGCGCAATGTCAAGCCGGTCGACAGCGCCGTCATCAGCCTGTGCGCCATGCAGGCGGGTGATCTGGGTGCCATGAGTGTGGTGGCCGGCAGCGCCACCCTGGTCGGCACGGTGCGCACCTTCAAGCTCGAGGTGCAGGCACTGATCGAGCGCCGTCTCAGCGAACTCTGCAGTTCGGTGGCGCAGGCCTTTGGTGCCAGCGCCAAGGTGACTTACCAGCGCATGTACCCGGCCACCGTCAACACGGCGCCCGAGGCCCGTTTTGCCGGTGATGTCGCCGAGAGTCTGGTGGGTGTCGCCAATGTGGTCCGTGACCTGGAGCCGAGCATGGGCGCCGAAGATTTTTCCTTCATGCTGCGTGTCAAGCCCGGGGCTTACCTGCGGCTTGGGCAGGGCACCGAGAACGGCATGGGCAGTTGTCACCTGCACAACAACCGCTACGACTTCAACGACGCGGTGCTGCCCTTAGGCGCTGCCCTGCACGCCAGCCTGGCCGAGCAGGCGATGCCTGTGCCGGTTTGACAATTTACGCGACCGCGCCGGCCTGACGCAGCGCCTGGATGGCGTCCGAGTCCAGGCCCAGATCGGCCAACAAGGCATCGGTGTCGGCACCCAGCAGCGGCGGGCTGGTGCGCACGCCCAGGCGCTGGCCGTCCATGGTGAACGGAAAAAGCGCCGTTTTGGTGGTCTGTCCGGCGCGTTCACCGTCGGTCAGGGTGATTTCGGCCAGGCCGCCGGTGGCCAACAGGTGTTCATCGTCAAACAACTCGTCGGGGCGGCGGATCGGTGCATAGGGTAATTTCTTGGCCTCCATGCGTTGGCCCGCTTCGGCGGCGCTGTACTTGGCCAAGCGCTCGCGCAGGATCGGCATGAGGGTCGGACGCTCACGCACGCGGTCGTTGTTGGCCGCATAACGCGGGTCGGCTTTGAGGTCCTGGAAGTCAAATGCGTCACAGAAGGTGAGCCACTGCGCGTCGCTCACCGCCGCCAGGAAAATCTGCTCGCCGTCCTTGACCGTGAACACGTCGTAAACCGCCCAGGGTGAAATGCGCGCCGGCATCGGTGCGGCGGGTTTGCCGGTGATGGCGTACTGCAGCATGTGCTGTCCCACCAGGAACACATTGTTTTCGAAGAGCGCGCTTTGCACCTCCTGGCCGCGTCCGGTGATGCCGCGCTGGATCAGCGCACCCAGGGCGCCAATCGCGCCAAACATGCCACCCATGATGTCGTTGACACTGGTGCCCGCGCGCAAGGGGTCACCGGGGCGGCCCGTCATGTAGGCCAGGCCACCCATCATCTGCACCACTTCATCGAGTGCGGTGCGGTTTTCGTAGGGGCCGGGCAAAAAACCCTTGTGGCTGACATAAATCAGCTTCGGGTTGACTTTGGACAGTGAAGCGTAGTCGAGCCCGTACTTGACCATGGTGTCGGGCTTGAAGTTTTCCAGCACCACGTCGGCGCTGGCCGCCAGCTTGCGCGCCATGGCGGCGCCCTCGGGCTTGTGCAGGTTGAGGGCGATGCTTTTCTTGTTGTGGTTGAACATCGGGAAAAAACCGGCGCCCGCGCCAATCAGATAACGCGTGCGGTCACCCTCGATGGGCTCGACCTTGATCACCTCGGCACCCATGTCAGCCAGCAACATACCGCAGGTCGGGCCCATGACCATGTGGGTGAATTCGACCACGCGCAGGCCGGTCAGCGGCAGGGTGTGAGGAGCGGCAGGAGTGCTTGGGTTCATGGCTTGCTTTCACTGCTCGCCAATCGGGGCGAGTGCAGGGGGTTGATGATGGCGCGATTCTATTTGCAGTGTGGCGCCCGGCGGCATTACCTGCATTTTTGTCAAAGCTCTTGCGTGGCGGGGTTGCGACGGGGGCCGGCATGACAAATTAAAATCAGGCTTGATTACATATTTTTTAACTCTGAGCCACATCATCATGACTGAACGCATCACCAAGAACGGCCTCCAGGTTGCCGACAATCTGTGCCAATTCATTGAAACCCAGGTCCTGCCCGGCACGGGTGTGGCACCGGCCAAATTCTGGAAGGGCTTCGGAGCCATCGTGGCTGATCTGGCGCCCAAGAATATCGCCCTGCTGGCCGAGCGTGATCGTCTGCAAACCGAACTCGACAGTTGGCACAAGGCCAACCCCGGTCCCATCACCAACATGCCGGCCTACCGTGCCTTCCTCGAGAACATCGGTTACCTGGTCGAGCCACCCAAAAAGGCGCGTATCACGACCACCAACGTGGACGCCGAACTCGCCAAGCAGGCTGGCCCGCAACTGGTGGTGCCGATCCTGAATGCGCGTTATGCGCTCAACGCCGCCAACGCGCGCTGGGGCTCCTTGTACGACGCGTTGTACGGCACCGATGCCATCGACGAAGCCAAGGGCTGCGAAAAGGTCGGCAAGAAGGGTGGCTACAACCCCAAACGCGGCGCCAAGGTGATTGCCTACGCGCGCAACGTGCTCGATCGCTGCGCCCCGCTGCGCAAGGGTTCGCATGTGGACTCGGTCGAATACCGTATCAAGGGCGGCAAACTCGCCGTCAAGCTGGCCGACGGCAGCAACACCAGCCTGGCGGACGCCAGCCAGCTGGTGGGTTACCAGGGCGAGGCCAAGGCACCTTCCAGCGTGCTGTTGGCACACAACGGCCTGCACCTGGACCTGATCATCAACCGCGCCACCGCGATTGGCGCCAGCGACCCGGCCGGTGTGGCTGACCTGGTGGTGGAAGCCGCGCTGTCCACCATCCTCGACCTCGAGGATTCGGTGGCCGCCGTGGACGCCGACGACAAGGTGCTGGCTTACAGCAACTGGCTCGGCATTTTGAAGGGCACCTTGACCGAGGAAGTGGCCAAGGGCGACAAGACCTTTACCCGCGGCCTCAACGCCGACCGCTTGTACACCGCGCCCGAGGGCAAGAAGCAGGTGCGCCTGCACGGCCGCTCGCTGATGTTTGTGCGCAATGTCGGTCACCTGATGACGAACCCCGCCATCCTGTACACCGACAAGCAGGGTGTCACGCGTGAAATCCCCGAAGGCATCATGGACGCAGTGGTCACCACCACGATTGCCATGCACGACCTCGCCAAGACCAAAAAAGACGCGATCCGCAACTCGCGCAAGGGCTCGGTCTACATCGTCAAACCCAAGATGCACGGCCCCTTTGAGGTGGCTTTTGCCAGCGAACTGTTTGGCCGGGTCGAGAAAATGCTGGGCCTGCCGGACAGCACCGTCAAGCTCGGCATCATGGACGAGGAGCGCCGCACCAGCGTCAACCTGAAGGCCTGTATTGCAGCAGCTGCCAGCCGCGTCGCTTTCATCAACACCGGCTTCCTGGACCGCACCGGCGACGAGATGCACACGGCCATGCTGGCGGGCCCCATGATCCGCAAGGGCGACATGAAGAGCAGCGCCTGGATTACATCCTACGAGCGCAACAATGTGTTGGTCGGCCTGGGTTGTGGCTTGCGTGGCAAGGCCCAAATCGGCAAGGGCATGTGGGCCATGCCTGACCTCATGAAGGCCATGCTCGAGCAAAAAATTGGCCACCCCAAGGCGGGTGCCAACACCGCCTGGGTGCCGAGCCCGACCGGTGCCACCCTGCACGCGCTGCATTACCACCAGGTGCTGGTCAAGGATGTGCAAAAAGAGCTGGAAAAAATCAACGCCGACAAGGAGCGCGACAACCTGCTCAATGGTTTGTTGCAGGTGCCGGTGGCGGCCAGCCCGAACTGGAGTGATGCCGAGAAGCAGCAGGAGCTTGACAACAATGCCCAGGGCATTCTGGGCTACGTGGTGCGCTGGGTTGACCAGGGTGTGGGCTGCTCCAAGGTGCCCGATATCCACAACATCGCGCTGATGGAAGACCGCGCCACGCTGCGTATTTCGAGCCAGCACATGGCCAACTGGCTGCACCACGGTGTGGTGACTGAAGCCCAGGTCAAGGAAACCTTCGAGCGCATGGCAGCCGTGGTGGACGCACAGAACGCTGGTGACCCGCTGTACAAACCAATGGCAGGCCACTTTGACACCTCGATGGCCTACCAGGCTGCCTGCGACCTGGTGTTCAAGGGTTTGGCACAACCCAGCGGTTATACCGAACCGCTGCTGCACGGCTGGCGCCTGAAGGTGAAGGCAGCGCTGGCTGCCTGAAATGACACCCTCTGCACCTGTCAAGCCGGATGCCTGCCCGCTGTGCGGGCAGGCCAATCAATGCGCCATGGCGCTTGAGCTCGCCACGGGCGTCCAACAGCCTCCCTGCTGGTGCACACAATTGCAGTTTTCACAGGACTTGCTCGCCAGGGTACCCGCAGCCGCGCAGGGCAAGGCCTGTGTTTGTGCGGCTTGCGCCAGAACGGCGAACGCCTGACCTGTTTGCATGTCTTGGCGGGCGCCGGATAATGGTGTTTTGATTGATCGATCACCCCTCGCGAGCGAAGCCCATGACTGCTGAAAAACAAACATCTTCTTCTGCACCCGCGGCAACGACCGTGCGCTCCGAGCCGCGTCTGACCAGCCTGTCGCATGGCGGCGGTTGTGGCTGCAAGATTGCACCCGGTGTCCTGTCCAGCATCCTCAAGGGCACCACCGCCATGCCGATGCCCAAGGAACTGCTGGTGGGGATCGAGACTGCCGACGATGCGGCGGTGTACCAGCTCAATGAAGAACAGGCGCTGATTGCCACCACCGACTTCTTCATGCCGATCGTCGACGATCCGTTCGACTTCGGCCGCATCGCCGCCACCAATGCCATCAGTGACGTGTATGCCATGGGCGGCACACCGATCATGGCGCTGGCGCTGGTGGGCATGCCGATTGCCGTCTTGTCGGTGGAGACCATTGGCAGGATTCTGGAGGGGGGGGCCAGTGTCTGTCGTGCCGCCGGTATCCCGATTGCTGGCGGCCACACAATTGATTCGGTCGAGCCCATTTACGGCTTGGTGGCTATGGGGTTAATGCACCCTGGCCGGGTCAAGCGCAACGCCGGCGCGCGCGTGGGGGACCGTCTGATTCTGGGCAAGCCGCTCGGTGTGGGTGTGATGTCGGCCGCGCTCAAAAAAGACAAGCTCGGTGCGGCCGGTTACGCCGAGATGATGCGTGTCACGACCCAGCTCAACACGCCCGGACCGGCACTCGCCGCACTCGACGGCGTGCACGCCATGACCGATGTCACAGGTTTTGCGCTCGCGGGTCATGCGCTGGAGATGGCGCGTGGTGCCGGATGCACGGTGCATCTCGATTGGCAAAACGTTCCGTTTCTGGCTGGTGTGCGTGAACTGGCGCGAGAGGGTTGCATCACCGGTGCCTCGGGGCGCAACTGGGCAGCGTATGGGCATGAGGTGTCTTTGCCCGCAGGTTTTTCCGAGGTCGAGCAAGCCTTGCTGACCGATCCACAAACCAGTGGCGGCCTGCTGGTGAGTTGTGCGCCAGAGACGGTTGACGCGGTGTTGGCGATTTTCCGTGCGCAGGGTTTTGGCGATGCGGTTGATATCGGGGAAGTGGCAGCCTTCGACGGTGCGAGCCACTTGAGGCTGCGCTGATTGCGCGGGCGGGGCGTTGTCAATCAAAACCTTCTACAACGCCAGCCATGCCCTGCACCAGGGCAGGCTGGAAATGTTTCGTGGCGCGTTGGTTCCCTGCTTCGAGGTGCCGTCGCGGGTGGATCATGTGTTGGCGGAGTTGCAACGCCGATCGCTGGGGCCGGTGTTGCCGCCTGATGCTTTTGATGACAGTCTGCTCGTCGACATCCACAGCCAGCGCTACCTGGACTTTCTGACCCATGCCTGGGAGGAGTGGGTGGCGCTGGACGCCAGCCATGCCAGCCGTGATGCCTTGCCCTCGGTGTGGCCGGTGCGCACACTGCGCTCGGATGTGTTGCCGGACAATTTTGCGGCGCGTATGGGCCTGTTTTCGATGGATGCCGGCACGCCTTTGACGGCTGGTACCTGGGCCGCTGCGCGTGCTGGCGCCGATTGCGCCCTGAGTGCAGCCCAGGCTGTTGCCGACGGTGACAGGGCGGCCTTTGCATTGACACGACCGCCGGGTCACCATGCCGGGGCTGACTTTTTTGGTGGTTATTGTTTTTTGAACAATGCCGCGCTGGCAGCACAACATCTGCGCCGCGAGGGATTCGCGCGGGTGGCGGTGCTCGACATTGATTACCACCACGGCAACGGCACACAGGCCATTTTTTATGAGCGGCCCGACGTGTATTTCACCAGCATCCACGGCGACCCGAACACCGAATACCCGTTTTATCTGGGTTACGCCGACGAGCTTGGCGGCGGTGCCGGGCTGGGTGCCAACCGCAATTTTCCGCTGCCACGCGGCACCGGTTTTGTACAGTGGCGCGCAACACTCGGTCAGGCCTTGCAAGGCATCCTGGATTTTGGTGCGCAGGCCCTGGTGGTGTCCTTGGGGCTCGACACTTTTGCCGGTGACCCCATTTCCGGTTTCAAACTCGACAGTGCCGATTATTGGCAAGTGGGTGCAGATCTGGCGCAGGCGGGTTTGCCGACGGTGTTTGTGTTTGAGGGCGGTTATGCCGTGGCCGAGATCGGTGTGAATGCGGTGAATGTCCTGCAGGCCTTCCAGCAGCAGGCACTCAGCCCTCCAGCCGGAAGTGCAGCCGCAAAAACTGCTTGAACTGACGGATGATGCCCAGCGCATCGGTGAGCTGGTCCCGGTCCAGTGTGCCCAGGCTGCTGAGCTCTACCAGATTGCTGATGTCTTGCCCGAGCGCACGCTGGCGCAGGTTGTTGCGCAGTTTGAGCGCCATCAGCATGCGCAGGGTCTCCACCAGATCTCGCACTAACGCAGCCGGCAGGACCTGGAGATTGGCCAGGGCCTGCAAACGCTCGACCGTGCCCAGCGCTTCCAGTCGGTATTTCAGCGCCAGTGCGCGCGCGCCATGAACAATCGGGAAGGTGCCAATTTTTTTCAGGTCAAAGGTTTCGGGTTCGCGGCTGTGCATCAGCGGCAGGCGCTGCCACCAGCCGCTGGCTGGTTCGGGGAACTGGTCGATCGCGCTGGCCATGCGACCGACGAAGGTTTCACTGCCGATCGCCAGCTTGAGCGCAAAGTCACGCGCGTTCAACAGCAAGGAGGCATCACCCGCGACGGCGCGGGCATCCATGAAGATGGCCAGGTTCATCTTGCCTTCGGGGTCTGCGCCATGCAGCCATTGCCCCACGGTTTGCCTGAAAGTGCCAAGACTCTGGCACCACATCGGGTTGGTGACCATGATGTTGCCGGGGCAGGGCGGGTAACCAAAACCCAGGAGCGCGGCGCTGAACTGGTGCGTGATCTCGGCCAGCTGGGGGTGCCGGTAACCGTCGCGCAGCAGCAGGGCGTTGTCCTGGTCGGTTTTTAAGATTTGTTCGCCGCGGCCTTCGCTGCCCATCACCAGCAGACAGCTGTTTTGCACCAGCTCCGGTGGCGCCAGCAGGGCCCACAGGCGCGCGAAGATCTGGCTGTTGAGTTCGCTGACCAGCCGGGAGATGATCTCGATGCGTGTGCCACCACGCTGCAACATCTTGATGGTGTCGTCCACCTGCAAGGCTGCCACCTGCAGCTCGGCCACATTCTGGGCCTGCTCCACCTGCAGCGTGATCAGGTGTGAGTGGTTGGACATGAAACTCATGAGGTCGAGCTGGCTCAGCACCCCGACAATCGCATCACCCTCTTTCACCAGCACGCGGTGCACGCGGTGGCGCAACATGATCAGCAGGGCATCAAACAGTTCGGCATCCGGGGGCAGGGTGATCAGGTCAAAACGGGCGACATCACGCACTGCCAGTTGTGTCGGCGGTGTGGGCTGCAACAGGGCGTCACGCAGGTCGGTGGTGGTGAACATGCCGATGCGCTCGCGTCCGCCTTGCATGTCACGTACCAGTATGTTCGTCAACTTTTTTTCGGACAGCAGCCTGCAGACGGACACCAGGTCCAGTGCCCCATCCACATAAAAGGGCTTTTGCAGGTAGGCATCCCGCACCCGCAACAACATCAAGGACAGCAGCTCGCGGTTGTGGTTGATGTCCTCGTCTTCCGCGAGATGGCTGGCGATGGTGGCAAAGACACGTGCGCTGAAACGTGGGTTATCGACCAGCAGGCGCATCAAGGCCGCTTTCGGTAGCTGCCATGCGCAGACCTCGTCGAGTGTGGTGGCACTGGCATGGCTGTGGCCTGTCAGAAGCGCGCGCCAACTGATGACGTCACCGCTGGAGAGGATATGCACCTGCCCATCTTCTTCAAGTTGTGCATGTCCTGTCTTGATGACCCACAGGTAGTGGGGAGCACTTTCAGGCTGCAACATGCTGTCACCTGGCTTGAGTCGCACATGTAATGCCACCTCGCGCACCTGAGTTTGTTCGGTTGCGCTGAGTTCATTGAAGGGCGACGATGCAAAAGAAAAGGTGTTGGGCACAGCAGTCATCCAAAAAGCAAAAAAGGGCTACAGACACATTGCCTGCAGCCCTTGAATCGTGGCACCGGAAATCCAGTGATACCCGGTGCGATCCCTCTTACATCAGTGTCCCGAGGCACCCGAAGCGCCAATGCCGGTCTCGGAGCGCACTTGCTGCG
>JBEGLK010000053.1:0-9399 GCA_041183605.1 Pseudomonadota bacterium | reverse complement strand
CGGCCTTACCTGATGCACCTGCCTCTGCGCTGGCGCCTGTGCCATGGCTACATGATCGGAGACTTCAGTTATGTCCTGTTCACCAAGCGCTACCACCATCCGGGCGTCAACGAAACCGAGCGCCGTGAACAGCTGGCCTACCTGAGTGGCAGTACTTTTTGCAACTGGCTTGGTTGGCAGGGCTCCAACTTGCTTGGCATTGCGCTGGCCCATGTGATTCCGGCTCATTGGGGCTTGGGTTTTGCCGGTATTCTGGCTTTGCTCGGCGTCGGATGCTCGCTGGCATCCAGCCATTTGCGGCGTATTGCAGCCGGGGTGGCAGGTTTAGCCGCCGTGGTTGCCTACGCACTGCCATTCAAACTCAACATCGTGGTGGCGATTGCCTGCGCCGTGACGCTGTGTTTGATCCTCGAAGCAGCTTGGCCCAGACCACCGGTTGCGCCTGGGACACCAAAATGAATGGCTCCGATCTCTGGATGCTCGGCGTGATTGTTGGGATGGCATGTGTCACCTTGGTGACCCGCTGTTTCTTTTTTATCAGCAGCGAGCCATGGCAATTGCCTCGCTGGGCGCAGCGTGGATTGCAGTTCGCGCCAATTGCCGCACTGGCGGCCGTGGTGATGCCCGAATTGGTCATGGCGCGAGGCCAGCTCATCACCAACTTGCAGGATGCACGCATCTACGCTGCATTAATCGGGGCAGCCTATTTTTTTTGGCGCAAAGGCCAGGGGCAGGCGGTCCTGGGAACCATTATTGTCGGCATGCTGGTGTATCTACCATTGCATCTGGGACTGGGCTGGTAAGGACTGGCGGCCTGATTGTTGTTGTGGTCATGTAACTGCTTTGTGTAAAAATCAGGAAACTAAATTACACTGGAGATAGATTCATGCCGAGTCATGCCACCAAAATTGTTGCCACTCTGGGGCCCGCGTCCAGTGATCCAGCCTTGCTTGAGCAAATGATCCGTGCCGGCGTCAATGTGGTGCGCCTGAACTTCAGTCACGGCACTGCACAAGACCACATTGAACGGGCACGTCTGGTGCGTGAGGCCGCCAAGCGGGCGGGGCGTGAAGTGGCCATCATGGCCGATCTGCAGGGGCCCAAAATACGGGTCGGCAAATTTGCCGATGGCAAGGTATTTTTGCAGCCCGGCCAGAGTTTTGTGCTGGATGCCGCGCGCACCGAACTGGGTGATATCAACGCCGTGGGCCTGGATTACAAGGCACTGCCGCGCGAAGTCAAAGCGGGTGACGTGTTGTTGCTCAACGATGGCCTGATTGTCATCGTCGTCGATTCGGTCAAGGGTGAGGCCATCTACACCACGGTCAAATTAGGCGGTGAGTTGTCCAACAACAAGGGTATCAATAAAAAGGGCGGCGGCTTGACGGCGCCGGCCCTGACCGCCAAGGACATGGAGGATATCCGTACCGCCATGAATTTCCACGCCGATTACGTGGCGGTGAGTTTTCCCAAGAATGCCACCGACATGGAAATGGCGCGTCAACTCTGCAGTGTCGCCGCCGAAGATGGACACCGCCCCGGCCTGATTGCCAAGATCGAACGCGCTGAGGCGATTCCGCATCTGGAAGAAATTTTGTTGGCCAGTGATGGCATCATGGTGGCACGCGGCGATTTGGCTGTTGAGGTTGGAAACGCAGTAGTCCCGTCGCTGCAAAAACGCATGATCAAGCTGGCGCGCGAGAACGATCGGGTCGTGATTACCGCGACTCAAATGATGGAGTCGATGATCACCAACCCGGTGCCGACGCGTGCCGAAGTTAGCGATGTGGCCAATGCGGTGCTTGATGGCACCGATGCCGTGATGTTGTCGGCCGAGACTGCCGCCGGAAAATACCCGCTGGAAACCGTCATCGAAATGGCCAATATCTGCCATGCGGCAGAGGGTGGCGAGTTGTTCGAGCTCGAAGCAGACTTTTCCGGAAAGACCTTTACCCGCATTGATCAGTCGATAGCCATGGGTGCCCTGTTCACCGCGCATCACTTGGGCGCCAAAGCGATTGTGGCCATGACCGACAGCGGCTCCACCGCGTTGTGGATGAGTCGCCACCTGATCCAGGTTCCCATTTATGCGTTGACGTCCAAGATTGCCACGCAGCGCAAAATGACGCTGTACCGCAATGTGCGCCCGCTCTTGATCGACACCAGCGCCGACCGTGACACTGCTCTGGCCGAGGCCGAAGCTGACCTCAAGGCGCGCGGCATTGTCCAGAAGGGTGATGTGTATGCCATCACCTGTGGTGAGCCCATGGGCTCACCCGGCGGCACCAATATGCTCAAGGTTTGCCGGGTCGGCTGAGTTGTGAGTGACAGGTTGCTTGCTCAGGCTTCAGGTCGGCACCCACAGCATTAGCGCGAGCAATTGGGGCGCAACGATGCGCAAAAACATGACCAAAGGGTAAACGGTGGCGTAAGACAATGCCGCCGCACCGCTGGTGGGATGCATCGCGTTGGCAAAGGCCAGCGCCGGCGGATCGGTCATGGAGCCCGCCAACAGCCCGCATAATGACAGGTAGTTGATGTGTCCAAAGGCGCGCGCCAGCACGCCCACGATCAACAAGGGAATCAGTGTGATCAGGATGCCATAAAGCAACCAGCTGGCGCCCGGCCCCTGCAGCAGGGTGTCAAAAAACTGGCCCCCCGATTTGAGCCCGACCACCGCCAAAAAAAGCACAATGCCGAGTTCGCGTAGCGCCAGGTTGGCGCTGGGCGGCATGAACCAGTGCAAGGCGCCGATGCTGCCGATGCGTGAAACGATCAATGCCACCACCAGTGGCCCGCCCGCCAGCCCGAGCTTGAGGGCGGCTGGCACGCCAGGCAAATAAAACGGCACCGAGCCCAGCAATACGCCCAATCCAATGCCTATGAAAACAGGCAACATCTGAACCTGCTGCAGTTTGTGCTGGGCATTGCCCATCAGCGCAGCCACAACTTCAATGGCATCTGGTCTGCCTACCAGAGTGAGGATGTCGCCAAACTGCAAGGCGGTCTGGCCTTCGGGCACCAATTCGACTCCGGCACGGTTCAGTCGGGAAATTACCACGTCGTAACTTTGGCTAAGCGCGAGCTCGCTGATTCGTTTTCCCATCACCTGAACATTGGTCACGACCACGCGTTCAACGTGCAAGTCGGTGTCGTGGGTGGACAGGGAGGTTTGCACTTCTTCGCCAATCACCAGTTGAGCGCCACGCAAAGCGCTCCTTTCCCCGACCAGATGGAGCAGGTCACCCAACTGCAGCAACGTGTCGGGGCGCGGTACCGAGACCTTGTCGCCACGTTTGAGTCGCGAGCAAACCACTTTGTCATCACCCAGAACCGGCACGCTGGCCAGCGCCAGTCCGTCCAGATTGGTATTGCGCAAGGCCACGTTCATGGTGTTCAGGCCCTCGCGCGACAGGCCCGCCTCTTTGTCAAATTCTTTGGCCTCGCGGTTCACGTTGATCTGAAAGCCCAGGCGCAGCAGCCACATGGAAAGCAGGATGCCGCAGATGCCAAATGGGTAGGCCACAGCGTAGGCCATGCCCATGCTGGCGACGCTTGACGGCAGGGATCCCAACTCGCCCAGAATTTGCTGACCCGCACCTAGGGAAGGCGTGTTGGTGACGGCGCCAGAAAGAATGCCTAAAACAACCGGCAGCGGCACACCCATCAGGCTGTGCAGGCCGGCAGCCACCAGACAGCCCAGCAACACCAGCAAGGCTGCCAGGCCGTTGAGCCGCAAGCCCGTGCTGCGCAGCGAAGAGAAAAAACCTGGGCCAACCTGAATGCCAATGCTGTAAACAAACAGAATGAGCCCGAATTCCTGCACGAATTGCAGGGTGTGCAAGTCAAGCTTGATCCCGTTCTGTTCGACGAAATGGCCCACCACAATGCCGCCAAAAAGCACGCCACCGATGCCAAGACCGACTCCCTTGTAATGAAAGTTGCCGAGCCAAAGACCCAGTACGGCGACCAGTGCCAGCAAGCTGGTGGATAAGGCAACATCACTCATGGTTTTTGTAATTAACTAAATGGTACAAATTCTAGCAAGCGCCTGCCAAACCAGGCAAACGATTCCTCTGTCATTTGCGCCAGGTTAAGTTCTGGCCAGCTTCCATCGCTAAAATTGGCACGAGTTACAAATCAGTTACCAACCAGCTAATCACTTCACGAGGAAATCCATCATGGCACTTGTTTCTATGCGCGAACTGCTTGACCATGCTGCGGCCAACGGCTACGGCATTCCTGCGTTCAACGTCAATAACCTGGAGCAGGTGCAAGCAGTGATGTCGGCAGCCGATGAAGTGGGTTCACCCGTGATCCTGCAGGCAAGCGCCGGGGCGCGCAAGTATGCGGGTGAGCCGTTCATCAAGCACCTGATCCTGGCGGCCATTGAATCCTATCCGCACATCCCGCTGGTCATGCACCAGGACCATGGCCAGAACCCTGCCGTCTGCCAGGGGGCAATTGACCTGGGTTTCAGCTCGGTGATGATGGACGGCAGCCTGGAAGCTGACGGCAAAACCATTGCCAGCTACGAGTACAACGTGGAAGTCACCCGCAAGGTGGTGGACATGGCCCACGCCGTGGGCGTTACGGTGGAAGGTGAGTTGGGTTGCCTGGGTTCGCTGGAAACCATGAAAGGTGACAAGGAAGACGGCCATGGCACCGACGCCACCATGACCCGCGAGCAAATGCTGACCAATCCTGAGCAGGCAGCCGATTTCGTCAAGCGCACCCAGCTCGATGCGCTGGCGATTGCCATCGGCACCAGCCATGGCGCCTACAAGTTCACGCGCAAGCCCACCGGCGACATTCTGGCGATTGACCGTGTGATGGAAATCAACAAACGCCTGCCCAATACGCACTTGGTGATGCACGGCTCCAGCAGTGTGCCGCAGGAGTCGCTGGCCCTCATCAACCAGTACGGCGGCAAGATGAAAGAGACCTATGGTGTGCCGGTCGAGGAAATCCAGAAGGCCATCAAATACGGCGTGCGCAAGATCAATATCGACACCGACATCCGCCTCGCCATGACGGCCGCCGTGCGCAAGTTCATGTTCGAAAATCCGGACAAGTTTGATGCCCGTGACTGGCTCAAACCGGCCCGTGAGGCTGCCAAAGCCCTGTGCAAACAGCGTTATCTTGAGTTTGGTTGCGAAGGTCAGGGCGCCAAAATCAAGGGCCACAGCCTGTTTGAGGTGGCCGGAAAATATTCGCGCGGTGAGCTCGCGCAGGTCGTCAACTGAGTTTTTGTTCCTCGATAACATGAAAAGCCACCTGCGGGTGGCTTTTTGGTGATTGGCGGCTCCTGATCGCTCCACCTTTTGGGCCCTTCACCCTGCTTAAAATAAGTTATTTTGCAGCTATCTGCATGGAAAGATCATCCAATGAACCTGTTGATTCGCCCATTTGAACGGTTGGTCCGAGACCTGTGCACCGTGACGGCCCTGCTAGGCGTCATGACTTGGTCAGGCTTGACCCAGGCACAAGACAACCGGGTGTACAACTTTTCGCCTGTCAACCAATATGGTCTCGAGTTGACGGCCAGTTACTGGAACCCCATCATTGATTACGTGTCACGCAAGAGTGGCGTGAAATTGCAGCTCAAGATAGGGCGTACCTCGGCCGATACCACGGCCTATGTGCTCGCCAATGAAGTGGAATTTGTGTTTTCGAACCATCTTTTCAGCCCGGAACGAGAGAACCTCGGGTGGAAAATATTCGGCCGTCGTGCCACCGCGCCGATTCGTAGCCAGATTGTGGTGCTGGCAGACTCGCCGATCAAAAAACTGGAGCAACTCGCCAACGAAACGGTCGCCTTCCCTGGGCCGGAAGCGACCGTGGCCTACAAGTTTTCCTATGCTCATTTGCTGAATCAGAAAATTCCGGTGCAAGTGGTCTTTGCCGGCAACATGGACGGTGCGTTTGCACAACTCGTGAGTGGCAAGGTCAAGGCGGTGGGTACCCACACGCAGCTCAGTGAAGGCTGGGCCAAACGCGAAAACAAGGCGGTGCGGGCCTTGTGGGAGTCTGACCCACTCAATGATCTGGCCCTGATGGCATCGAAGAACGTGGCGGCAAAAGATCTGGCGGCGGTGAGCAAAGCCTTTCTCGAAATGGGCAAGGACCCGGCAGGACAAAAAGTGTTGGCGAGCGCAGCGGATCTGGTCAAGTTACCACCCACCACGGCCTTTGTACCCTCCAGCATGGCTGACTACACGGCCTACCGCAATTTTTACCAGACGGCACCGGTCAGTTTGCGTTGATGTGACGCCAGCCACACCTGCCTTCCGTCAATGAATGTATTTGCGCGCGCTCTGCCGTCCTCGCTCACCAACCGGGTGTTTGCGCTGTACGCGATCACGTTGCTGCTGTTTGTGGGTGGTGGCCTGAGCCTATTCCTGAAGACACAGTTCCATCGGCAGGTTGAAGAGAAGGAACTGGCATCGGTGATGCTGATCGAGGTGGTCGCTCAGGCGGTGCAGGACAGTGTAGTGATCGGCGATTTTGATGCGGTGCAGAAGATCCTCAACAAGGGCGTGCTCGGCTCGCAGTTTGCCTCGGCCAGTTTCATTGCCGTGGGCGGAGGCCGACTGCACGCCGAAAACCGGACACGTGGAGATCAAAGTGCGCCTGACTGGCTGGTGCAGTGGGTCAGGAATTCGCTCGACGATGTGAACCGCACGGTGTCAGTGGGCGGCCGCGACTACGGCGTCTTGCGTCTGGAATTCGACTCACCCGCCGTCGCGACCGAGTTATGGACTTTGTCGCTGGTGGCATTGGGGGGTGGTCTTGTCAGCCTGATTTTTGGTCTGGCGCTTATTCACGTTGCACTGGCGCGCTGGCTCGGTGGCCTAGTACGTTTGCGTGAAACAGTGGAAACCCTGGGAACAGATGCGGCGAACACATCACGTTTGGTGATTGATCATGCACCGATTGAAATCCAGCGTCTGGTGGACATGGTCAACCAGGCCGCGACTCTGGTGCGTGAGCGCGAGATCACGCGCCGCGCACTGAACCAGCGCACCGCAGAGTTGCAGGATCATATGGAGCAACTTGCCGCCATCTTCGCACTCTCGCCCGACGCCTTCGTCACTTTTGACCGGGGCTTGCGGGTCAAACAGGTGTCGCCGTCCTTTACCCGCATGACTGGCCTGGCTGAAGCGGCCGTCGTCGGACTGCATGATGATGAGTTCACGACCATGCTGGCCGACCTTTGCATGGGCACGGCGCGGTATCGCGGCACCCAGGAAATGGCGGCACAACTGAAGCTGAAGCCGAATTCGTCCATGGAACTGGATTGGGACACCATCGAGTTGAAGGTTCCCAAGGGCAGGGTGGTTGAAGTGGCTTTACGACTCAGTGACGCAGAGTTCATGTCGCAAGTGCTGTATTTGCGCGACGTGACGCGGGAAGCTGAGATCGACCGCATGAAAAGTCAGTTTTTGGAGATGGCTGCCCACGAATTGCGCACACCTTTGACCAGTGTGATGGGGTACGCCGAGGTGTTGTTGGCAGGAGAATTTGACGAAAAGACCCAGCGCGAGATGCTGGAAACAATTTATCGCCAGTCCCAAGTGGTGACTTCTGTCATCAACGAGTTGCTTGATCTGGTTCGCATCGATGCCCAGCGAGGCCAGGATTTCAAGGTCGAAACTCTGGTGTTGTCAGACGTGGTCGATGATGCGGTCCTGGCCTTCAAACCGGCGAAGGGACGCGCTTCGCCGGTGATTCAGCAGACCGATACCCGGTGGCGCGTCAGTGGTGACCGGAGAAAACTGGGCCAGGTCATCACCAACCTGATTTCCAATGCCTACAAATATTCTCCTGGCGGTGGCGAGGTGAGTATTGCTTACCCCGTGGCTTGGAACGACGGCAGGCGCTTGCTGGGCGTAGAGGTGCGCGACCATGGCATTGGCATGACGGCACAGCAACAGGCACGCTGTTTTGAGCGCTTCTACCGGGCCGATGTGTCGGGCAACATACCAGGCACCGGGCTCGGCTTGTGCATCGTCAAGGAAATCATGGATCTGCATGGCGGGCGTATTGACTTGCAAAGCGCTATTGGCCAGGGGACTACGGTCACGGTCTGGTTCCCCGAAGTCGTGGCCCTTGAGGCGACGGCGCATGAAAATATGGCCGCTTGATTTGCAGACCTTAGGTGCCAAGTTGGTTGAAGGCTCTGGCAATGAATCTAAACTCGCAACATCTTCTTGAAATCCAATTTTTGAATGAACGCATCATGACCCAAGCCCAGGCAGCCCTGCACACCTCCAACATCACCTCATTGCCCCTGTTGGCCCGCGGCAAAGTGCGCGACAACTACGCTGTGGGTGATGATCGCATCCTGATGGTGGCCAGTGACCGTATCAGTGCTTTTGACGTCATCATGGGCCAGCCCATTCCGGGCAAAGGCGCGTTGCTGACCCAGATGGCGCTGTTCTGGTTTGACAAGCTGGGCCCGAAAGGCTTGAATATTTGCCCGATCCATCTCACTGGCGAGCCACCGGAAAGTGTGGTGACACCCGCCGAGGTGCCTCAGGTGACGGGGCGCTCCATGCTGGTCAAGCGACTCCAACCCATTCTGGTCGAGGCCGTGGTGCGTGGTTATCTGGCCGGTAGCGGTTGGAAGGAGTATCAGGAAAGCGGCGCTGTGTGCGGCGTCAAGTTGCCCGCCGGCTTGAAAAACGCCAGCAAATTGCCGGAGCCGATCTATACCCCGGCAGCCAAGGCCGAAATGGGTGATCATGACGAAAACATCACGTTTGAGAAAACTGTGGAGATGATTGGCGCTGATCTGGCCGGACGCATCCGGGACATCAGCATTGCGCTGTACAAGGCAGCCAGTGACATCGCTGCCGCCAAGGGCATCATCATTGCCGACACCAAGTTTGAATTTGGCCTGGATCGGGACGGCACCCTGGTGCTGATGGACGAGGTGCTGACACCTGACTCGTCGCGTTACTGGCCGGCGGAGAGTTATGTCGAGGGCGTCAACCCCCCCAGCTACGACAAACAGTTCTTGCGCGATTGGCTGGAAACCGCCATGGTTTCCGGCCAACCCTGGAGCAAAAGCCCGCCGGCACCCCACCTGCCGCGCGAAGTGATCGAGAAAACCGCTGCCAAGTACCAGGAAGCGCTGACGCGGCTCACAGCGGCTTAATTGAGCATCATGCTCAATTGACGGCGGTACCTGGAAACCAGTACCGCCTGCGGGTCCTCCTGGACCTGTGCCTTGCCAAGGACTTCAATACCGCCAGCGGTCTTGCCGCCATCTTGAGCACTGGCCTTGGGTTTGGGCGGCGTCAGCAGCTCGAGAATCGCGACAAAAGCCTTGCGCGGCGCCTCGTCAGCCCATTTTTTGTCGCGCATGATGATTTCCAGCAACTCGTCCATGGC
>JBEGLK010000052.1:0-9444 GCA_041183605.1 Pseudomonadota bacterium | reverse complement strand
TCGCTGGCCATCTTGGCAAGCAGCTTGTTGGGCGCCACACCGACCGAGCTGGTCAGCCCGGTGGCATCAAAAATCGCTTTCTGGATCAATCGCGCCAGCACCCGGCCGCCTTCGCGCTGACCACCCGGCACCGCGGTGAAGTCAATGTAGACCTCGTCGATGCCGCGGTCCTCCATCAGCGGGGCGATGTCCAGGATGATGTCCTTGAAGGTGCGCGAATAGTGGCGGTAGGCGGCAAAGTCGACCGGTAGCAGGATGGCATCGGGGCAGAGTTTGGCGGCTTTCATGAGCCCCATTGCTGAGCCCACGCCAAACTGGCGCGCCGCATAGGTGGCGGTGGTGATGACACCGCGTCCGCTGTAGTCCTTCAGGCGCGGAAATTCAGCCGCCGGGATCCTGTGTAGAGGGCGCTCGCCTTGATTGTCTCTCAGCGCCTCGTCCTGCGGCCTGCGTCCGCCACCAATGACCACTGGCAGGCCTTTGAGCTGGGGGTAACGCAGCAGTTCCACGGAGGCATAAAACGCGTCCATGTCGAGGTGGGCAATACGGCGTGGCAGTGTGCTGGGTTGGGCGCTCATGACCTCGTGATTTTCGCGGTAAGTGGGGCCGGAGTGTTGACGCGGGCGCAATCTGGCATAAAGTAAGCTGACAGCGTGCTTTTTTGGTGAGCCATGTCAAAAAGCTTGCAAACCATTGCGGGTAAGCTTGGCCTGTTTTGTGACAAGAATTATTCGCCCATAGGTGGTTTCATGGATAAGCATTTTCTGAGTTCTTTGTTTTCACCAGCCTCGATCCTGGTGTTTGCCGGCAAGCCCGAAGAGCCCGAGACGCTGACCTCGCAGGCGCGCGTGTTGCACCAGGCCATCGCTGCCCAGCAATTCACCGGCCGGCTGATTTTTCTGGATATCCATGCGAGTGGTACGTTGGCAGATCTGGCTGCGGTTAATGCGGATCTGGCGATCATTGCGCTGCCGGCCGAGGAAGTGGCTGCCGCGCTCGAAATTGCCGGGCGCATGAAGTGCCGCTCGGCCCTGGTGATTTCCTCGGGTATTGACGCCAGCCAGGCGGCCGAGCTGCACAAAATGGCCACCCGTGACGGCATTTACCTGCTGGGTCCCAATAGCCTGGGTTTTCAAAGGCCGCAATTGCAGCTCAATGCCAGCGTCGCGGGCGAATTGGCATCCAGGGGGCCGTTGGCGCTGGTATCGCAGTCGGGCGCCTTGACCGCGTCGATTCTGGACTGGGCGAAAAAGAACGCCGTGGGTTTCTCGACCGTGGTGTCGCTCGGACCCAATACTGCGGTCGACATGGCCCAGGTGCTTGATTTCCTGGCGTCTGACGCCCAGACCCACAGCATCGTGATTTACATGGAGGGCATCACCAATGCCCGACGCTTCATGAGCGCGTTACGTGCGGCGGCCAACGCCAAACCGGTGGTGGTGCTCAAGGCGGGGCGCAAGCCTGCCAGCAATCAGGCAGCCCTGACCCATTCGGGCACGATCGTGGGGTCTGACGAGGTCTTTGATGCTGCGTTGCGCCGTGCCGGTGCGGTGCGGGTGCGCTCTTTTGTGGCCTTGTTCTCGGCTGCCAAGTGCCTGGCCTCGCGTTACAAACCGGTCGGCAAGCGGCTGGCCATCATCACCAATGGCGGTGGCCCGGGTGTGCTGGCAGCCGATTGGGTGAGTGAAATCAACCTTGAGATCGGGCGACTCACTTCCGAGCAGGCGCACGCCATCAAGCCGCAAATGCCGGCCCTGGCCACACTGACGGACTTGATCGATGTGTCTGAAGAGGCTGGGCCTGAGCATTACCGGCTGGCCATCGAGGCCGTCAGCAAGGCACCGCAGGTGGACGGTATTCTGGTGATTTATTCGCCCAAGATGGGCGCTGACGGGGATGCCGTGGCCAGTGCCATTGCCAACTTCAACAGTCATGTCAGCAAGCCACTGCTGACCTGCTGGATGGGTGATGCCACCGTGGGCGATGCCCGCAAGATTTTGAATGATGCCGCCATTCCCACCTTCCGGACACCGGAGGCGGCGGTGGGGGCGTTTGGCAACATTGCCTCGTTCTACCAAAACCAGCAATTGCTGCAGCAAACGCCGCCACCGTTGACGGACCTGTTGCAGCCCGACGTTGAGGGCGCACGTCTGCTGATCGAGAGTGTGCTGGCCGAGCGGCGCAAGGTGCTCACCGAAATGGAGTCGAAGGCCTTGCTGGCGGCATTTCATATTCCGGTGACCAAGACCATTTTGGCGCGCAGTGCCAATGAAGCCATCATGATTGCCACCCAACTGGGTTTTCCGGTGGCGCTCAAGATCGATTCGCCGGACATCAGCCACAAGTCCGACGTGCAGGGTGTGGCACTCAACATTCTGAACGCCACCAGCGTGCGCGACACTTACCTTGACATGATCCAGAAGGTCAGCAAGTTGCAGCCCCACGCGCGTATCAATGGTGTCACGATCCAGAACATGTCGAACCAGAAGCGCGGCCGCGAGGTCTGTGTCGGGCTGGTGACCGACGAGCCTTTTGGTCCAGTGATTGCCTTTGGCGCCGGTGGCACCATGATCGAGCTCATCAACGACCGCACCATGGAATTGCCGCCCTTGAACCAGTTCCTCGCGCGTCGCCTGATCGAGCGCTCGCGCGTGGCTGAAACGCTGGGTGTCTGGCGCGGTGCAGCGGCGGTCCACATGGAAGCGCTGGAGCAGATCCTGCTGCGCGTGTCAGAAATGGTGTGTGAATTGCCGCAATTGCGTGAGATGGACATCAACCCCATCATCATCGACGAGTCTGGCGCGCTGGCGGTTGATGCGCGCATCGTGGTCGAGAACGCCGCACCGTCGGTGCGCCATTACAACCACCTGGCGATCCTGCCCTACCCATCGCAGCACGAGCAGTTGTGCCCCCTGGCCGGTGGCGGTGAATACATTGTGCGACCGGTGCATCCCGACGATGCCGACATGTTGCAGGCCTTTGTGCGCAGCCTGTCGCCCGAGAGCCGGTATTTCCGCTTTGTCTCCAGCATGCAGGAATTGCCGCCCAACATGTTGTCGCGTTTCACGTTGATTGATTACGACCGCGAAATGGCGCTGGTGGCGCTCATCACCGAAGAAGTGACCGATGACCAGGGGCAGACGGCCATGGCCACACGCATCATTGGTGTCTCGCGTTACATCACCAACCCGGACCGCGCCAGTTGTGAGTTCTCACTGGTGGTGGCCGACGAGTTCAAGGGGCGTGGCCTGGGCTCGCGCTTGATGCTGTCGATCATGGACTTTGCGCGTGAGAAAGGCCTGACCGAGATCGAAGGCCTGGTGCTGGCCAACAACCCCAACATGCTCAAACTCATGAAGGGTCTGGGCTTCAAGATCAAGTCATTCCCGGAAGATCCTGATTTCAAACTGGTGACGCACCAGTTGCAGGTGGTCTGAAGGTCCACGGGGCGCCGTTATGCCAAGGAGTTTTATGTCCGTCCCCCTGGTGATTGATGAACTGGATTGGCTGCGTCAGTTGGTCAATCTGGATCAACACCGGAAAATCATTGAATTGGGTTGCGGCGCAGCCGAATTGGCGCGCAAGCTGTTGGCCCGCTTTCCGGGCTGTGAGATCACCGGGCTTGAGGTGGATGAGCGCCAGCACGCGAAGAACCTGCTCAACCCATCGCCTGGCCTTCAATTCATCAAGGCCGGCGCCCAGTCCATTCCATTTCCGGCCGAGGTTTTTGATCTGGCGCTGATGTTGAAATCCCTGCACCATGTGCCACTGCAGCTCATGGATCAGGCCTTGTCAGAAGTTCGCCGTGTCTTAAAACCCGGTGGTTTGCTTTATGTGTCAGAACCGGTGTTTGCGGGCGCGCTCAATGAGGTGACACGTTTGTTCCACGATGAGGAATTGGTGCGCGCCGCTGCACTGCGTGCGGTACAGCAAGCGGTAGCCTCCGGGGACTGGGAGCAACTCAGCGAGACCCTTTTCAACGTGCCGGTGGTTTACCGCGACTTTGCCGAGTTTGAGGCGCGCATGATCGGTGTGACTTATGCCAACCATCAACTTGACGGCATGACGCTGCGGCGGGTGCAGGAACGTTTCGCACCCCATATGACGGCCGATGGCGCCCACTTTGAGCGACCGATGCGGGTGAATTTGCTGCGCCGCACCGCCTGATGGCCATGCGTTTTTCCCGTCTGTTCCTGAACCGACCGGGTCACCAGTCAAGCACGGCCGATACGGTGGTGGTGATTGATGTGTTGCGATCTTTCACCACGGCGGCGGTGGCGCTGGCGCGCGGTGCGCAGGCGGTTTATCCAGCGGCAGACCCGGAATCGGCCAGGGCGATCTGCACCGGCATCGAGGGTGCGGTTTTGGTGGGTGCCGTTGCCGGTGGCGACCCGGTCGCCGGATTCGACTATGGCAATTCACCGTCGGCACTCGCGCAGGCGGAGCTGGCTGGCAGGACGGTCGTGATCAGCACGGCGGCCGGTGTACGTGGCCTGCACCTTTTTCGGCAGGCGAGGCATCTTTTTGCCGCCAGTCTCGTCTGTGCCAAGGCGACAGCTGAGGCGATTCGCAATTCTGGAGGAGACGACGTCTGCTTTGTCATCACCGGCGAATGGGACGATCGCGATGGGGACGAAGATGTAGCCTGCGCCGATTACATCGAATCCCTGCTTCGGGGCGAGCCGGTAGCGCCAGAGGCCTTCATGCAACGAGTCAGGCGATCCGATTTTGGCCTGCGCTTCAGTTCCGGAACCTGGCCGAATTTGCCGGTCTCCGACCTTGACATCGCGTCCCAGGCGGATGTGTTCGAATTTTCCATGCCGGTGCACTATGAGGCAGGACAACTCGTTTTACGGCCATCTTGCTGAGTCTCGAGATGACGCAGACCTCTGACGTACTCATCATTGGCGCTGGCATGGCGGGTGCGTCGGCGGCTTATTTTCTGGCGCCGCATGCCAAAGTAACACTGCTGGAGCGCGAGTCGCAGCCGGGCTACCATTCGACCGGGCGTTCGGCTGCCCTGTATTCCGAGACCTATGGCAACGCGACGGTGCGTGCCATCACCACTGCCTCCCGCTCCTTTTATTTTTGTCCGCCCGAGGGCTTCTCACCCTATCCGCTGGTGACACCGCGTGGTGCGCTGATTGTCGGCGGTGTGGCCGACCACGACGCGCTGCGCCAGACGCTGGAAACCATGCGTGCGCTGGTGCCCAACATCGAATGGTGGACCCAGGATCGCATCCTGCAGCGGGTGCCGGTGCTTAAACCTGACGCGGCGGTTTATGGCGTGTATGAGCCCGACGCCATGGACATGGATGTGCATGCCATTCACCAGGGATTTCTGCGCGGTGCCAGAACGGCTGGCGCGCAAGTGGTGTGTGATGCCGGGGTGAGTCGCATCCGTCATGACGGCCACGCCTGGTGTGTCGAAACAGCCGCGGGGAAATTCAGCGCACCCGTGCTGGTCAATGCGGCCGGCGCCTGGTGTGATGAGTTGGCGCAACTGGCGGGGGTCAAACCGGTGGGCCTGGTGCCGATGCGGCGCACCGCCTTGACATGTGAGGTGCCGACCTCGCTGCCGATCCACGATTGGCCGCTGGTGATTGATGCCGCCGAAAGCTTTTACTTCAAACCCGAAGCCAGGCTGCTGCTGGTGTCGCCGGCCAATGCCGACCCGGTGCCGCCACAAGATGTGCAGCCCGAGGAACTTGATGTGGCGATTGCGGTGGACCGGCTCGAGATCGCCACCACCCTGCAGATCAGGCAGGTGCGGCGCAAATGGGCGGGCTTGCGCTCATTTGTGGCCGACAAGACGCCGGTGGTCGGCTACGCGCCCGATGCACCAGGTTTTTTCTGGCTGGCGGGGCAGGGGGGCTACGGCAGTCAGACCGCGCCGGCTATGGGTGAACTGGCAGCGGCCCTGGTGCGCAATCTGAGCGTGCCGCCTGCCATGGCCGCTTTGGGCGTGCGCCAGGAGGCCCTTGCCGCTGGACGGTTCTGGGATTAGAACGCTTTCTGGATCAGCGCGCCACGGTAGAGGTAGGGTTGCAGCGGTTGTGCTCCGGCTTCGGCGCCGCCACGGTTTTCGACGCTGATTGCCAACTGTGTCACCGCCGCCAGGGTTTTCTCGGAAGCCGGCAATTGCGCGGTCTTGAGTTTGGGTGTCAGCACCCCGAGGGACTGGGGTTTGCCGCTGACGCTGGTGTCCCACAGTTGCATGCTGTCGTTCTGCCCCTCCTTGATGTCGGTCAGGCGCTGCAACTGCAAAAAGCCGTCTTGCGGGTCAAAGGTGACCAGCATGCCGGGCGCCAGCTGGGTGTCCAGCAACACCGCGATGTACTTGGTTTGCGGCACATGTTTGAGTTTGGCCTGCAGGTGGCTGATCTGTGCGTTGAACATCTCGTACATGCCAACCCCACTGGCCGCCGCCACGGCCAGGATCACCAGGCAGATGATGGTGGCCAGGCGCCAGCCGGTGGTGTAAGGCGGGATCGGCTCGGTGGTTTCAGGTGTCGTCATGGTTTTAGCTCAGGCGGGCCCGGTGCCGGGCAATTTGAGTGCGCACCTGGTTCGGTGCGGTGCCGCCCAGGATGTCACGGGCGTTGAGCGAGCCGCGCAGGCTCAAGACCTGATACACATCTTTTTCGATGCTCGCATTAAAACCCTGCAACACCGCCAGCGGCAGCTCCGACAGGTCCACCTGGTGGCTGATGGCAGCCTTGACGGCGTGGGCCACGGTTTCGTGCGCGTCACGGAACGGCAGGCCTTTCTTGACCAGGTAGTCGGCCAGGTCGGTGGCCGTGGCGTAACCCTTGAGCGCAGCCTGCTCCATAGCGGGGGCATTCACCGTGATGCCGCCTTCTTTCTTTCCGGTGGCCGGGTTCAACTGGCCGCCGATCATCTCGGCAAAAATGCGCAGCGTGGCGGTGAGGGTGTCCACCGTGTCGAACAGCGGTTCCTTGTCTTCCTGGTTGTCCTTGTTGTAGGCCAGCGGCTGGCCCTTCATGAGGGTGATCAGGCCCATCAGGTGCCCCACGACGCGGCCGGATTTGCCACGCGCCAACTCGGGCACATCCGGGTTTTTCTTCTGCGGCATGATCGAACTGCCGGTGGTGAAACGGTCGGCAATTTTGATAAAGCCAAAATTCTGGCTCATCCACAAAATGAGTTCTTCGCTGAGGCGGCTGATGTGCACCATACACAAGGAGGCGGCAGCGGTGAATTCGATGGCGAAGTCGCGGTCACTGACGGCATCGAGCGAGTTCTGGCACACCTGTGGCAGACCCTGTGCGTCGACCATGTCCAGCGCGCGCGCCACCCGTTCACGGTCCAGCGGGTAGCTGGTGCCGGCGAGTGCGGCGGCGCCCAGAGGCAGGCGGTTGACGCGGCGCCGCACATCGGCCATACGCTCGGCATCGCGGCTGAACATTTCCACGTAAGCCAGCAGGTGGTGGCCAAAACTCACTGGTTGCGCCACTTGCAGGTGGGTGAAACCCGGCAGGATCACTTCGGCATTTTGCTCGGCGACATCAAGCAGGGACTGTTGCAGGTCGTTCAGCAAGGCGCTGATCAGGTCGATTTCACCGCGCAGCCAGAGTCGCACATCGGTGGCCACCTGGTCGTTGCGCGAGCGCCCGGTGTGCAGGCGCTTGCCGGCGTCGCCAATGAGCTGGGTCAGGCGTGCCTCGATGTTGAGGTGCACGTCCTCCAGGTCAAGCTTCCACTCGAACGCGCCGGACTCGATCTCGGCCGTGATCTGCGCCATGCCGCGCCGGATGTCAGCCAGGTCCTGGGTGCTGATGATGCCTTGTGCCGACAACATGTCCGCGTGTGCCAGTGAGCCGGTGATGTCGGCCTGCCACAGGCGCTTGTCAAAAAAGACGCTGGAGGTGTAGCGCTTGACCAAGTCACTCATGGGTTCGGAAAACAGTGCCGACCAGGCCTGGGACTTTTTGTCGAATTGGTTTTGGCTCATCGCGGATCAATGGTAAGGGGAGGGCGCGGTGCCCAAGAATCATCAATAATTGCCCCAATGGCCGCTTGCGCCACCGATCAGGCAAATGAATGAAAGAACCCCAAATTTTATCGGTCTTCCATGATCCGGCTGCGGCCTTGGCCAAGAATGCTGCACCACAAGCCGCTGCGCTGGTGTTTGACGCCTGCCATGTGGGGGTGGTGTTGCGCGCCGTGTTGTTTGTGCAGGTCGTGATGGCGGTGGCGGCCATGTTCGGTGCTGCCAGCCCGCTGGACTGGTTGCTGCGGCTCTCCTTGATCACCAGCGCGGCCTTGCCCGCCACGCTTTTGTGGTTGATCGTAGCCTGTATGTTCAAGAAAGTTTTGGCCCGTTTGCCCCATGGCTTGCAGCAGGCGGCTGGCATCCTGCTGGGGGCGCTGGCCGGGCTTTATGGCTGCGCCATGCTGGCCTGGTCGGGCTTGCAGCAGCCTGCACCCTGGTGGGGTTGTGCTTTTGCCGGCGCCACGCTGGCTGCCGTGTTGGTGGCTGCGCTGGTGTTGCGGGCCAAAGGCCGGGCACCCGCAGCGACCACGGCGCGCCTGGCGGAATTACAGGCGCGTATCCGGCCGCATTTTTTGTTCAATACCCTGAACAGCGCCATTGCCCTGGTGCGCGCTGAACCGGGCAAGGCTGAAAGCTTGCTCGAAGACCTCAGTGACCTGTTTCGCCATGCCTTGATGGAGCAGGGTGAATCGGTCACACTGGCGCAGGAGATCACCATGGCGCAGCGCTACCTGGCCATCGAGCAGGTGCGTTTTGGTGAGCGCCTTCGTGTCACTTGGGCGCTGGATGAGGCGGGCAGCGCGGCGCGCCTGCCGCCCCTGCTGCTGCAGCCTTTGGTGGAAAACGCGGTGAAACATGGCGTCGAGCCCAGCGCCAGCGGGGCCGACATCCGGGTCAGTACCGAGCGCCGAGGCGCGCGTGTGGTGATCAAGGTCAGCAACACCACGTCCGGCATGAACAGTGTGCGCGGCAGCGGCTCGGCACTTGACAATGTGCGTGAACGCCTGAGCCTGTTGCACGATGTGCAGGCGCAGTTTCAAAGCGGGTTGAACGACGGCGTGTTTCGGGTCCGTATCGAGGTGCCCGCATGACTATTCGCGTGTTGGTGGTGGATGATGAAAACCTGGCACGCAGCCGGATAAAAACACTGCTGGGCGATTGCTCAGAGCCCGGTGCCCGAGTGTTGGGCGAGGCAGCCAACGCGGTGCAGGCGATCGATTTTTTGCAACACCATGAGGTGGATGCGGTGCTGGCCGACATCCACATGCCGGGTGCCGACGGACTGATGATGGCGCAGGCGCTGCGCCAGTTGCCCCATCCGCCGGCCGTTATTTTTGTGACCGCCTTCACGGAGCACGCCGTGCAGGCATTCGAGCTGGAAGCGCTGGACTACCTGACCAAACCCGTCCGGCTGGAGCGTTTGCAGG
>JBEGLK010000051.1:0-13416 GCA_041183605.1 Pseudomonadota bacterium | reverse complement strand
TGCGGGTGACAGACAACGCCGCGCTGCATCTGGCGCTGAGCCAATGCACGCATGTGCACTGCGTTTTTGTATTTGACAAAGCCATTCTTGACACGTTGCCGCAGGTCGACCGGCGCGTGGAATTTATCCGCGAATCGCTGGTGGAACTGGACGCCGCCCTGCGCGAGCTCAGCGGCAAGGCCGGAGCAGGCCTGATCGTGCGCCATGCACTGGCCAGCGAGGAGATACCCAGGCTGGCCGCCCAATTGAACGTGCAGGCGGTGTTTGCCGCGCGCGACTACGAGCCGCAAGCGCTGGCGCGCGATGAGACCGTGCGCGCAGCGCTGGCGCAAACCGGTTGCGCCTTTTTCACCTGCAAGGACCAGGTCATTTTTGAGGGCCGCGAGATACTGACCCAGTCGGGCACCCCGTATGGTGTCTTCACCCCCTATAAAAACAACTGGCTGTCGCGGGTGGCGCCAGAACACTTGGCCCTGTATGACAGCGCAGCGCTGGCGCAGCGCCTGTGTGAACGCCCACCCGAGTGGCAACAGCCCGTGCCCAGCCTGAATGAAATCGGTTTTACGGTGACCAACCTCTCCAGCCTGAAAATCCCCACCGGCGAATCGGGTGGCCAAGCCCTGTTTGAGGCCTTTTTCGAGCGCATGGACGACTACCATGCCACGCGGGACTTCCCTGCGGTCAAGGGCCCGAGTTACCTGGGTGTGCACCTGCGTTTTGGCACAGTGTCGATCCGCCAGCTGGTGCGGATTGCCCTGCAGCGCCAGGCGGCCGGCAGCGCCGGTGCGGCGGTGTGGCTCAGCGAGCTGGTGTGGCGCGACTTTTACTTTGCCATCCTGGCCAATTTCCCGCATGTGGCGCGCCAGGCGTTCAAGCCGGAATACGATGCCATTTGCTGGGAAAGCGGCCCGAGCGCCGAAGAACTGTTCACCGCCTGGTGCGAGGGCCGCACCGGCTATCCGCTGGTCGATGCCGCCATGGCGCAACTGAACCAGACCGGCTACATGCACAACCGCCTGCGCATGGTGGCCGGCAGTTTTCTGGTAAAAGATTTAGGCATCGACTGGCGCTGGGGCGAGCGCTATTTTGCTGAAAAACTCAACGACTTCGACCTGTCCGCCAACAATGGTGGCTGGCAATGGGTGGCGTCCAGCGGTTGTGATGCCCAACCCTACTTTCGCATCTTCAATCCGGTCAGCCAGAGTGAAAAGTTTGACCCGCAAGGCAAGTTCATCCGCCGTTACCTGCCGCAACTGGCCAAGCTGTCCGACAAGGCCATTCACGCGCCTTGGTCGGCCAAGCCAATGGAGCTGCAAATGGCAGCTGTGGTTTTGGGTGAGCACTATCCCCAGCCCATCGTGGCCCACGACGAGGCGCGGACCAAAACACTACAGCGTTATGCGGTGGTCAAAAAGGCAGGCATAACCCCGGCCTAAATTTGAATCATCTCGGGAATGCCGTGCTCCGGATCACCTGCCTGCTCGTCATAAATCCAGCCACAAATCAGGCACATCCAGGTTGTTGATTGCGTCACAGCGTCCAAGGCCTTCCAATAGAATGTCTCATCAATCGCACCTGAACCTGATTCCAACAATCAACTCCGGTACCCATCCCGCAATTTTGCCCTAATACAGCCATGACCAATCCATCCGATCACAATGCCACCCTGTTTGCCCGTGCCTCCAAAGTGATCCCTGGCGGTGTCAATTCCCCGGTGCGCGCTTTCCGGGCTGTGGGCGGTACACCGCGCTTCATCAGCCGTGCCCAAGGCGCCTACATCTGGGACGCCAATGGCCAGCGCTACATCGACTACATCGGCTCCTGGGGTCCGATGATTCTGGGCCATGGCCACCCGGCAGTGGTGGAGGCGGTGCAAAAAGCAGTGGTGGAAGGTTTTTCCTATGGCGCGCCCACCGAGCGAGAAATTGAACTCGCAGAAGCCATCCTGAAACTCATGCCAAGCATGGACATGGTGCGGCTGGTGAGCTCGGGCACCGAAGCCGGCATGAGCACCATCCGGCTGGCACGTGGGGCCACCGGGCGCAGCAAGATCATCAAGTTCGAGGGTTGTTACCACGGCCATGCTGACGCCTTGCTGGTGAAAGCCGGCTCGGGCCTGGCCACCTTTGGCAACCCCACCAGTGCCGGCGTGCCGCCCGAGGTGGTGCAGCACACGCTGGTGCTGGAGTTCAACAACATCGAACAACTGGAAGCTGCTTTTGCCGCCCAGGGCAAGGACATTGCCTGCCTGATGATGGAGCCGATCTGCGGCAACATGAATTTCGTGCGGGCCACTGTGCCGTTCATGAAACGCTGCCGCGAACTCTGCACCCAGTACGGCGCATTGCTGGTGTTTGACGAGGTGATGACCGGTTTCCGCGTGGCGCTGGGTGGCGCGCAAAGCGTTTATGCCAAGGAAATCCCCGGCTTCGAGCCCGACATGACGGTGATGGGTAAGGTGATTGGCGGCGGCATGCCGCTGGCCGCCTTTGGCGCCAAGCGCGCCGTGATGGAACACCTGGCGCCGCTGGGCCCGGTTTACCAGGCCGGCACCCTGTCGGGCAACCCGGTCGCCACCGCCTGCGGCCTGGCAACGCTGGCCGAGATCAGCAAGCCCGGCTTCTTTGAGGAACTCAGCCGCAAGACCCGCGACCTGATCAGCGGCCTCAAGGAAGCGGCCAACGCCGAGGGTGTGCCATTCTGTGGCGACAGCGAAGGCGGCATGATGGGCTTTTATCTGCTCGACAAGCTGCCCCACACCTACAGCCAGGTGATGAAATCCAACGGTGCCAACTTCAACCAGTTGTTCCACGGCCTGCTCGACCGTGGCGTCTACATTGCACCCGCGCTGTACGAGGCCGGTTTTGTCAGTGCCGCCCACACCGACGCAGACATTGCCGCCACGGTGGCCGCGGCGCGTGAGGTGTTCAAGACACTTCCGAAATAAACACCGGCCAGCCTGAATGGACCGAGGCGCCATCGCTTTCACCGGCGGCGCCGCTCGCCCTTGGGTCGCACTTCGACCATGGCCCCTGTGGGTGGCTAAATAATTTTGCCTTGCCGCACAAAGTTGCGCGTCATGCTGATGATGACCAGCAACATGCCGAACAAGGCCACATACGACGTGATCTCGCTCATGGCGCGCTTTTCAAACCGCAATCGATAACCCAGCTTGTCATAGATGTCGACCAGGCGATCTGCGCTGTCGGCCCTGAAATATTCGCCTTGCGTGATGGTGGCCACCTGTTTCAAGGCCGCTTCTTCCAGCTTCACACGCATGCTGCGTCCCTGCATGCGCACAACATCCCCCTCGGGGGTTCCAATGCCCACGGTGTAGATCTTCACCTCGTGCGCTGCCGATAACTCCGCCATCTTGAGCAACTCGGGCCCCATGTTGCTCTGGCCATCACTCATCAACACCATGGCCATGTTGCGACCGCGACTGCCAGAAGCCTGTAGATCTTTGGGCGGAGAATTTTTGTCATCCAGGGATTTCCCGGGGTCGGCCGCTTTCCTTGCACCGCCCATATCAGACGCTTCATTGATGATTTTCTGCGCATCGATGCCTGAACCCGGTAATAAAGCCTCAAGTGACACCAAAAGACCTGTGCCCAGCGCAGAGCCATACTGCAGCGGAAGATTTTCAAGTGCTTTGTGGAGGGCATCCCTCTCCTCTGTGGGTGCTTGCGCCAATGCGGCCGTGCCAGCCACCGTGACCACGCCCACGCGCAACCGGGATGGCTTGCCTTCAATGAATTTTTGCGCGGCCAGTTGCGCAGCCTCAATGCGCGACGGCTTCAAATCTTTGGCACGCATGCTTCCCGATGTGTCCAGGACCAGCATGACGGTGGCCTCTCTCAAGGGGGTCATCAAAACCGTTTGGGGACGGGCCAGCGCGACACACATGAACAACAAGCCAACACAAAGCAGCACCGGGGGTGTGCGTCTGGTTTGGCGGGCATACAACAGCGCCAACAAGGGCACACTCAATCCCGTGTACAGCAGCAAGGGCCACAAAAATTGGACGGAGCTCAGGTCAGGCATGCCACATCCTTCGTTTCCTCAACTCGGAGAATCTCAGCAACGCGCTGGCCAGATCTTCAGCTGTGGACAGCTCCAGCGCGTCGACACCCGCTTGGCCGAAGCTTGCGGCGAGCTGCTGCTCTCGTTCCTCCACCAAGCGGGTGTAACGGGTTCTGAATTTGGTGTCCGCCGTGTCCAGCAAGAGCTGCTCTGATGTTTCCGAGTCTTGCAGCAGCATGAGTCCGGCCTTGGGCAACTCCATTTCGGCGGGGTCATAAAGGCGGGCTGCCATGGTGTCATGGCGTTTGCCCAGGGCACTCAATTCTGAAGCCCAGTCAAAAGCCCCCATGAAATCGGACACCACAAACACGCAAGACCGTCTTTTCAGGATGCTGTTGGCGCGCGCAAACCAGTCCCTCAAAAAGGTTTGATGCGCTTGCCGGGAAGCAGGCGTTGTCTCGAGAACGTGGAGCAGATGCAGCAGATGTCTTCTGCCCATGCGCTCGGGAATGTATTTGAACCCTGTTGCCTCGGTCGGGCTCAGAATCAGGGCGCCAATGCGGTTTCCTCGCCTCATCAGAAGTTTGGCCATGACCGCGACAAAAGCCATCATGAGCTCGCGCTTGGTTTTTTCAGCGCCACCAAAGTCCATGGAACCACTCAGGTCCAACAAGAACCAGGCGCTGATTTCCCGGTCCTCCTGATGATCCCGAACAAACGGCGTCTGCATGCGCGCTGTGACGTTCCAGTCAATGTGACGCACATCGTCATGGACCTGATATTCGCGCAAGTCAGCCAGTTCCAGGCCAGAACCTTTGAACAAGGTTTTGTAGTCTCCCTGGAGCAAGCCATCGAGCCGACGCAAGACCGTCCACTCGATGTGCTGCAGCAAGGCCTCAGCGGACATGTGCCTCCAGAGGCTGGTCTGGCATGGGCACAGCCTTCATCACCTCCTGAATCAAGGTGTCGGCAGTTTTTCCCTCGGCCAGCGCGGTGTAGGTCAGCACCAATCGGTGGCGCAGGACATCGGGCACCAATTCGGCCACATCCTGGGGCAGCGCGTAATCGCGGCCACGCAAAAGTGCCAGGGCACGCGCACCTTCAATGAGGCCGATGCTGGCCCGCGGACTGGCGCCAAAACTCAGCAGTCCCGCGATGGACGCGAGGCCATAACGTGCCGGAAATCGGGTGGCCGAAATCAGCTTGACGGCATATTGAATCAGGCTTGGATCGACGTAGCAGTGCCTGCATTGCACCTGGAGCGCCTTCAATTGCTCAGGGCTGACCACCCCGGTGACTTGCGCCCCGCCTGCAATTACGCGCTGGACAATGACGAACTCATCGTCTTCACTGGGATAGTCGATGAGCACTTTCATCATGAAACGGTCAACCTGCGCTTCCGGCAAAGGATAGGTGCCCTCCGTTTCAATCGGATTTTGCGTGGCCATCACCAGGAAGGGGGAAGGCACACGATGCGATTGTCCGGCAATGGTGACTTGCCGTTCCTGCATCACTTCAAGCAGCGCGCTTTGAACTTTGGCCGGGGCACGGTTGATTTCATCGGCCAGCAGAAGGTTGGCAAAAACGGGGCCCAGTACCGTACTGAATTCACTGGTCTGCTGGTTGAAGATGCGGGTGCCGATCAAATCGGCGGGGAGCAAGTCGGGTGTGAACTGAATCCGGCTGAAGCTGCCGCTCATGGTTTTGGCCAAGGTGTTGACGGTCAAGGTCTTGGCCAGCCCCGGCACACCCTCGATGAGCAAATGACCTTGCGCCAGAAGTGCAATGAGCACGCGTTCCAGGAAGGCATCCTGGCCCACCACCACGCGCTTGACCTCATAAAGCACCCGCTGCATGAGCGCGGCGGCTTCGGCGGGGTTGTAGCCCGATGGCGTCGGATTGCCTGCGCGCCAAGCTTCCATTGAATCAGCCATGTTGTCTCCTCCAAAAATTAAAACGGTGGCAAACCCACGGCACTGCCAGCACTCTCAATGGTGGTGGCAAACCCGATGCCAATGAATGTTCGGGCAGACGTCGGATTCAGAATGGCGGTCACGATGCCCACCACTTCGCCCGACATGTTCACCAGTGGCCCGCCGGAATTTCCGGGGTTGGCGGCCGCATCAAATTGAATCAGTCCGCTCAGGACCTGGCTGCCGTCAGGTGATTTGAATTGCCGGTTCAAGCCTGACACCACCCCGGCAGATACCGAAGGACCGATGCCAAAAGGGAAACCTACCGCGACCACGCCGTCGCCTGGTGACAGTTGCTGGCTTGAGCCCAGGATGGCGGGCTCCAAATCGTCTGGAATTTTTTGGGGCTTGACCACGGCCAAATCCTTGTTGGGGTGAACGCCGATCACAGTGGCCTCGGCCTCCGAACCATCAAAGAAAGTGATCTTCAATTTTTTGGCGCCAGACACCACATGAAAGTTGGTCAGGATGGTGCCATCGTCCTTGATGACCACGCCGGTGCCCACGCCATTTTCTTTGTCAATATCCTTGTTTTTGGGATCAGTCACATAGGCTTGAACAAGCACAACGGCGCCCTGCACCGAGGCCACTGCCCTGACATTTTGAGAGGGAAGTTCCTTGGTTTGCAAGGTGTGCAATACCGCCGCATCAATGTCGTTTTGGGTCAGGGCGGTTCTGGATTGCAAGGCAGGTGAAAACAGTCCCACACCCAACAAGCTGAGGGCGCAGCACAGCAAAAGGACGGCAGCAAAGTCCCAACGAAAGATCTTGTTGTAAGGCCTTGAAGGGGGGCCACTCTCTTTTAGTGGCCGCTGGGAGGGGGGTGTTGGGGCGTGCGAAGTGGCCCCGGCAGGTCGCGGGCTTTTGCTAAAAACCGCTTCTCGTTTCATGAAATAACCATAACATGAGCTCCAATGTTAAATTGGCGGGGCTTGTTAAAACCCTCTTTTCCATGCAATTTCTACACCCCAACATGCTCTGGTCGCTCCTGTTGCTGCCGCTGACGGTGGCGGGTTATCTGTGGCTTTTGAAGCGCAGGCGCAAAGAGGTGGTCCGGTTCCCTGCAGTTTCGTGGATTCTAAAGAACATCCAGACGCCCTCATCCTGGCGTCGGCATGTGCCGCCAGCCCTCATGGCAGTGGCCCTCGCGCTGTTGTTGTTTGCCAGCGCCAGGCCCATGGCCAGGGTAACCCTGCCAGCAGATTACATGACCCTCATCATGGCCATGGATGTTTCCAGAAGCATGCTGGCGGAAGACGTAGAGCCCAGTCGGATCAAGGCGGCGCAAAAGGCTGCCCGTGAATTCTTGCAGGACTTGCCCGCCAATGTGCGCGTTGGCATTGTCTCTTTTGCAGGCAATGCGCAGGTGGTTCAGCATGTGACCAATCAACGAGAGGAGTTGGTGGCAGCCATTGATCGGTTCCAATTGCAGCGGGGCACCGCCACCGGGAGCGGATTGTTGTTGGCCTTGTCAACCCTGCGGCCCGAAGCCAACATCGATCTGGAAGCACTCTTGTACGACGCCAACCCCTATGGTTACGGCGACACATCGGGTGGCAGCAGCGCTGGCGGTGCGCGCAGTCTGGATAAAAAACCTGCCGTCAAGGAGCGTGCGCCGGAACCACCTGGTTCGTACCAGGGAGGTGCCATCGTGCTGCTGTCAGATGGCCGAAGAACCACTGGCCCCGACCCCTTGCTGGCCGCCAGGAAGGCCGCTGACTTGGGCGTTCGCGTCTACACCGTTGGATTTGGCACACCCAATGGCGTGATCCCGGGTTATGAGGGGTATTCCTTCTTCACCAAGGTGGATGAGGAAGCCTTGAAAGGTGTGGCCAAAATAACTGAGGCCGACTATTTCAAGGCAGGTTCTGCCGACGATCTAAGGAAGGTCTACAAGCACCTGTCCACCCAATTCAACCTGGAAAAGCGCGACACCGAAATCACGGCATTGTTGGCCGGGGCTGCACTTTTGTTCATTTTCCTGGCACTGTTCCTGTCTGCCCGTTGGTTCCGGGTGGGGCCGTCCCCGTTTAATGCCTGAAATGGCGCACGCCTGAATACACCATGGCGACACCGCGCTCGTCCGCGGCGTCGATCACCTCCTGGTCACGCATCGAGCCACCGGGCTGAATCACGCAGGTAGCACCCGCGTCGACCACCACATCGAGACCATCGCGGAACGGGAAGAAGGCATCGCTGGCGACCGCTGTGCCTTTCAGGCTCAGACCCGCATGTTCGGCCTTGATGCTGGCAATACGTGCCGAATCCAGGCGGCTCATCTGGCCCGCACCCACACCCATGGTCATGCCGCCCTTGCAGAAAACAATGGCGTTGCTCTTGACGAACTTGGCGACATTCCAGGCAAACAACAGATCCTGCAGCTGCTCGGGTGTCGGCTGCAATTTCGTGACCACCTTGAGGTCGGCCAACGTCAGTTCATGGTTATCCGCAGTCTGGATCAACAAGCCGGAGCCGACGCGTTTGACGTCCATGGCGTTGCGACCGTTGTCCCAGTCGCTGCTACCGCCCGGAGGCAGATCAATTTGCAGAATGCGCACATTGACCTTGGACTTGAACACAGCCAGTGCCTCGGGTGTGAACTTGGGCGCCATCAGCACTTCAATGAACTGCTTGGACATTTGCAGCGCGGCGCGCTCATCGAGCGTGCAATTGACGGCAATGATGCCGCCGAAAGCGGAAGTGGGGTCAGTCTGGAACGCCTTGCTGTAAGACTCCAGCGCATCTGCGCCCACAGCCACGCCGCAGGGATTGGCATGTTTGACGATGACGCAGGCAGGCGTGTCAAAACTCTTCACACATTCCCATGCGGCATCGGCATCGGCGATGTTGTTGTAGCTGAGTTCCTTGCCCTGCAATTGCACGGCGGTCACCAGTGAGCCAGGTGCAGGATAGAGGTCACGGTACAGCGCGGCTTGCTGATGCGAATTTTCGCCGTAACGCAGGTCTTGCAGCTTGATGAAGTTGCTGTTGGACTGCCCGGGGAACAGGCTGCGCGCCGGCGCGCTGACGCCTTCTTCGAAGCTGATCGACGACAAATAATTGCTGATGGCGCCGTCGTACTGGCTGATGCGGTTGAACGCGGCCACCGACAGGGCGAATTTGGTTTTTTGCGAGACCACGCCGCTGGCCTGAAGGTCAGCCAGCACCTGGGCGTATTGGCCGGCATCGGTCAGCACCGCCACGTCTTTCCAGTTTTTGGCGGCACTGCGCACCATGGCCGGGCCACCGATGTCAATGTTTTCGATCGCATCTTCGAGCGTGCAACCGGGCTTGGCCACGGTGGCCTCGAACGGGTACAGGTTGACCACCAGCAGGTCGATGGTATCGATGGCATAAGCCTTGAGCGCAGCCATGTGCTCGGGCAGGTCGCGCCGCGCCAGCAGGCCACCATGCACCTTGGGATGCAGGGTTTTGACACGGCCATCCAGCATCTCTGGGAAACCGGTGACCTCAGCCACCTCGGTCACCGGCAGGCCCTGGTCGGCCAGCAATTTGGCAGTGCCGCCGGTGGACAGCAGCTTGATGCCGAGCGCGTGCAAGGCCTGGGCGAATTCAACAATGCCGGTTTTGTCGGAGACAGAAAGGAGAGCGTTCATAAGGTTTGAGATTGAAGTTTGAAATCAGTGAGGCCAGATTGGCAGGGTCTTGCCAGGGCTTAGTCGATGAGCTTGTGCTCCAGCAGTTTTTTGCGCAGGGTATTGCGGTTCAGCCCCAAATACTGGGCCGCTTTGGACTGGTTGTTGTCGGCATGCTGCATCACCACTTCCAGCAGGGGTTTTTCCACCACCGCCAGCAGCATGTCGTACATGCCATTGGGCTCGCTGTGGCCCAAATCGTTCAGGTAATTTTCCAGGTTGCTGCGCACACAGTCGGCAATGTGCAAGGGTTTCATTGAAGGCTCTCCATCCGGTTGCTTTGTTCGTTATGGCGATCGTGTGGTGCTCGCGCCTGGCTCGGCAGTCGATCCATGGACATGTTGAGTTCGTCAAAAAAGCGGTCCACAGCGTCCAACTGGGTCTGGCAGTCTGACAAGGTGTTCATGTAGGCCCGGAAAGCCTCGCCGCCGGGCAGGTCCCGCACATACCAGGCAATGTGCTTGCGCGCGCTGAGCACACCGATGAATTCGCCGTACAGGCTGTAATGGTCCTGCAGATGCGCCAGCAGGAGTTGCTTGACCTCGGCCACCAGCGGTGGCGCCAGGTGTTCGCCCGTGGCCAGAAAATGCACAATTTCCCGAAAAATCCAGGGCCGCCCCTGGGCGGCGCGGCCAATCATGACAGCATCGGCGCCGGTGACCTTGAGCACGGTTCGGGCTTTCTCGGGACTGTCGATATCGCCGTTGGCCACCACTGGAATACGCAGCGCGGCCTTGACGGCGGCGATGGTGTCGTATTCGGCACTCCCCCGGTAGCCCTGCTCCCGGGTGCGGCCATGCACGGTGACCATCTGTACGCCGGCCGACTCGGCTGCCCGGGCCAGCTGAACCGCATTTTTGGCCGCCTGGCACCAACCGGTGCGCATCTTGAGTGTGACCGGCACGCCCAGCGGGGCACAGGCCTGCACGACCGCGGACACAATACTCATGGCCAGCGCCTCGTCCTGCATCAAGGCGGAGCCAGCCCACTTGTTACACACCTTCTTGGCCGGACAACCCATGTTGATGTCGATGATCTGGGCACCGCGGTCAATGTTGTAACGCGCCGCATCGGCCATCATTTGGGCGTCGGTGCCGGCAATCTGCACGGCAATCGGGCCGGGCTCACCCTCGTGGTTGGCACGCTGCGAGGTTTTGAGCGACTGCCACAAATCGCGTCACTCACCGCGTAACCCGCCCCCAGGCGTTTGCACAACTGGCGAAACGGCCGATCGGTCACCCCCGCCATGGGGGCGACAAAACAGCTGTTGGGCAAAACGTAGGGACCGATGTTCATGCGAACGTGTTTCAGGAAAAAGGAGTTTCCAGCGTGGGAAAAGGTAACAAAATGTTCGGGGGGAGGCAGATTCTAGCTGCTCAAAATTTCAGCAAATGAAATAAGCACCCATCCAGATAAAAACCCTTAAAAATCTATACTGCATCACCCATGGAACTCTGGCTCAATTACCTTCTCACACTGCTGGCATTGCCCAAATTCGGCCTGAGCACCGTGTTTGTGGTGTCTTTTGTGTCCGCCACCCTGCTGCCGATGGGTTCCGAACCTGCCGTTTTCGGCCTGGTGGAACTCAATCCCTCACTTTTCTGGCCGGCCATTGCGGTGGCCACGGTTGGCAACACACTCGGCGGCGCCCTGACCTGGTGGATGGGCCTGGCCTCACACAAGGTGGTGGACAAATACCAGCACTCAAAACACCACATGCGTGCGTTGGCCTGGCTGGAACATCTCGGGCCCAAGGCCTGTCTTCTGGCCTGGCTACCGATCGTGGGCGACCCCCTGTGCGCGGTTGCGGGCTGGCTCAAGTTGCCATTTTGGCCCTGCCTGGGCTACATGGCTCTTGGCAAGTTTGCCCGTTACCTGACCATGACGGCGGCACTGATGGGTGTATTTGGTGCTTAGGCAGTGATCTCAGGAACTGAACAGGAAGTTCATCACGTCGCCGTCCTTGACCACGTAGTCCTTGCCTTCGGCGCGCATCTTGCCGGCATCCTTGGCACCCTGCTCGCCTTTGTAGGTGATGTAGTCATCGTAGGCGATGGTCTGGGCGCGGATATAGCCCTTCTCAAAATCGGTGTGGATCACACCGGCTGCCTGCGGGCCGGTGTCACCCTTGTGGATGGTCCAGGCACGTACCTCCTTCACGCCTGCGGTAAAGTAAGTCTGCAGGCCCAGCAGATCGTAGGCGGCGCGAATCATTCGGTTCAAACCCGGCTCATGCAAGCCCATTTCTTCGAGGAACATCTGGCGGTCTTCGTCGTTCATGTCGGCCATTTCGGCCTCCAGCTTGGCGCAGATCGATACCACCGGCGCGTTTTGAGCCGTGGCATAAGCCACCAGCCGGTCCAGTAGCGGGTTGTTTTCGAACCCGTCTTCAGCCACGTTGGCTACAAACATGGCGGGTTTGGCCGTAATCAGGAAGAACTGCTTCAACAAGGGCAGTTCTTCCTTGCTGAAATCCAGTGCGCGCACCGGCTTGGCTTCGTTGAGCGCGGCCTGGCAGCGCTCCAGAATGTTGACGAGTTTGGCGGCCTCCTTGTCGCCACCCGACCGGGCTGCCTTTTGGTAACGTGCCAGTGACTTTTCCACCGTACCCAGGTCAGCCAGGCACAGTTCGGTCTGGATCACCTCGATGTCAGAGATCGGGTCGACCCGTCCGGACACGTGCACCACGTTGTCGTCCTCAAAGCAACGCACCACATTGATGATGGCATCGGTCTCGCGGATATGCGCCAAAAACTTGTTGCCCAGCCCCTCACCGGTGCTGGCGCCAGCCACCAGACCGGCAATATCGACGAACTCGACAATGGCACGCTGCACACGCTCGGGATGCACGATGGCGGAGAGGGCATCAAGCCTGGAATCAGGCACCTCAACAATGCCCACATTGGGCTCGATCGTACAAAAGGGGTAGTTTTCTGCCGCAATGCCAGCCTTGGTCAGCGCGTTGAACAGGGTCGATTTACCGACGTTGGGCAAGCCCACGATGCCACATTTCATGAAATATCCTTAAGAATCAACAACCCACTTGCACCATCGACGCCAATGTGGGCCTCGCTGTAGTGCCACCTCTCCGGGCAGACAGCTGGGAGAAAAAGATCAAAGCCAAACCGCCAAAATGCTGCACTTCTGCAAAATTTTGTTCGCGTTTAGCCCTTGAAGATGGGTGTGAATTGTAATGAGCGGCAAGGCACAGGCTCAAAAGGCAAGTGCCAACCGCCCGCACGAGGCACAAACATGACCGTGCCGTCACATGGCGACGATTTCCTAGCTTGCGGACGCGACCTGTTCCACCACTTCGGGTGCCCTGACCAGCAATACGGGTACAGGCGCCATGCGCAGGATCTGCTCCGCATCGCTTCCCAGCAACGCGCGTCTCACGCCGCGTCGACCATGTGTACCCAGCACGATCAATTGCGCACCCCATTCACGCGCCTTGTCGATAACCAGATCCGACACCCGGCCAGCGTAACTCTCGACCAACTCGGCTTCTACATCGAGCCCTGCAGAGCGGACTAGGGTTGTGGCCTCCAGCAATACCTGCTCTCCACCTTCCTTGAGCAGTTGCAGCATATCCGCAGTCATCCCCATGCCTGCATCAAAGCTGGTGATGAAGGAAATTTCGTCAATGACATGCAGCAACTTGAGTCGTGCACCCGCCAATTTTGCGAGCTGGACAGCTTCTTGCAAACCGCGGTTGGAGGTGGGACTGCCGTCAACAGGAACCAGGATTTTTTGGTACATGAGAG
>JBEGLK010000050.1:0-12727 GCA_041183605.1 Pseudomonadota bacterium | reverse complement strand
GACGCCGGCTTCGAGTGCGACAAACCAGGCGCTGGATTTGGTCGCCCGGTCCAGTCGCGGCAAGATCACCACGGTCAGCATGCTGTCATTGCCATGCGCGGCTTGCGCCAACTGTTGCAGCGCGACACTGCCGTCCTTGCCGGGTTTGCCAGAGGGGATGCGCAGTTCAAGAATTTGTTTGTCGGCAAACAGGCTCAGCGAGCCGCCGGCTGCCAACACCTCACTCCAGTCGAAATGGGCACCCGAAACCGTGTGGGAGCTGCGCTCTGTGAACCCTTGGGCGCGGGCCGCCGCGCGGATGGCGTCAAGCGCCTCCTGGATCAGCAGCGGCTCGTCACCATGCAGCGTGTAGAGGCTTCTGATGCCTTTTTGCAGGTGCGCTGCCAGCGCTGCCGACTGGATTTGCATGGTGCAGGGTCAATCCAGCTGGCCCGGCTGAATGGCGGCGAGCCGGCGCAAAATCTGCTGCACGATGTCGGACTGCATGTCGCGGTACAGCAGTGCTTCCTCGGCCTCCTTGGCCAGCGCGGCCGACTCGCTGTAGCTGATGTCACGCTGCTGCACGATCTCGTCCCCCTCGATGAGCTCCTTGCCCTTGGCGCTGCGCAACTGCAAGCGCACGCGCATGCGCAACTGCAGTTCACGCACCTGACCCGAAGAATTCACACCGACCACGATTTTTTCGCGCTGTTCATTGGCCACCGTCAGCACCAGTTGTGCTTGTGTGATCGGGGTGCCGGCAGCCAGCACCTGGACTGCCGAGCCAAAGGAACGGCGCAGCTCCTGGGCCACGGAACCGCCAGGCTGGGGCTGGATGGCGATGCGTTGAAAGGCAAAAACCTGACTGCCGCGCAAACGAAAGCCACAGCCGGACAACCCGGCACCTGCCAGTGTCATGGCCGCAAATCGCAACGCGACCCGGCGTGTCAGAAGTTTCGGGCTGGCCAGAGGGGTGCGCTGTGTCATGGCTTAAAGCACCAGATTGACCAGACGGCCCGGCACCACAATCACTTTTTTGGGCGTCGCGCCGTTGGAAAATTTCTGGAACATCTCGTGGGCCAAAGCCGCCTGTTCGATCGCGGCTTTGTCGGCACTGGCGCTGACCACAACCGAGCCGCGCAACTTGCCGTTGATCTGCAACATGAGTTCGATTTCGTCCTGCACCAGCGCTTCCGGATCAACCTGGGGCCAGGGTGCATCGAGCAGATCCCCCAGTGCTGCGGCGTAACCCAGTTCAGTCCACAAGGCATGGGCCATGTGAGGCGTGGCCGGATACAGGCAACGCAGCAGGATACCAAAACCCTCGACCAGAGCGACCTGCGCTCCTTCAGCATCAAGCGCCTTGAAATCCTCGAGCGCGTTGATCATCTTCATGGCGCCGCTGACCACGGTGTTGTACTGCATGCGCTGGTAGTCGTAATCCACCTGCTTGAGCACGGTGTGGATCTCCAGGCGCAGGGCCTTGGCTTCCTTGCCAAAGGCCACCTTTTTCAAGCCATCAAGCGACGACAAACTGGCGCCGATGGTTTCAGCAGAAGTGGACGACAGCTTGACACCAAAGTTCCAGACCCGACGCAGGAAACGGTAACTGCCTTCGACCGCGGCGTCGTTCCATTCCAGCGTGGCCTCGGGCGGTGCGGTGAACATGGTGTACAAGCGCGCCGTGTCGGCACCGTATTTTTCGATCAATTCCTGCGGATCAACACCGTTGTTCTTGGACTTGGACATGGTGCCCACGCCCTCATAGTCAATAGCTGAGCCCACCGGCAGATCACCCACGGCCTTGATCAGGCGGGCGCCGGTGACCTTGCCGGCCTCATCGAACACGTGTTCCACATCACTCGGCCAGAAATAGTCCTTGCCGCCCTTGTCAGTGCGGCGCGAATAGATGTGGTTGAGCACCATGCCCTGGGTCAGCAGCTTGGTGAAGGGCTCGTCGACCTTGACCAGACCCAGGTCACGCATGACTTTGGTCCAGAAACGCGCATAGAGCAGGTGCAGGATGGCGTGCTCGATACCGCCGATGTACTGGTCCATCGGCATCCAGTAGTCTGCACCCTCGGCCACCATCTTGTCAGCGTTGGTGGGGTCGCAATAACGCATGAAGTACCAGGAGCTGTCGACAAAGGTGTCCATGGTGTCGGTTTCGCGACGTGCTACCTTGCCACACACCGGGCAGGTGACACCCGCATGGAAACCTTCGTGTTTGTGCAGTGGGTTGCCCGAGCCATCCGGAATGCAGTCCTGCGGCAACACCACGGGAAGGTCTTTTTCCGGCACCGGCACCGCGCCGTGCTCGGTGCAATGGATGATCGGGATCGGCGTGCCCCAATACCGCTGGCGGCTCACACCCCAGTCGCGCAGGCGCCAGGTCACTTTTTTCTCGCCCAGCCCTTTGGCTGCGAGGTCGGCAGCCACGGCGTCGACGCAAGCCTTGAACTGCAAACCGTCGTACTTGCCGGAATGGATGGCGAAACCATTGCCTTTTTCGGCATACCAGTCGTGCCAGACCGAGGTATCGAAAACCTCCGAGCCAACAGCGACCACCGGCTTGATCGGCAAGGCATATTTCAGCGCGAAGGCAAAGTCACGCTCGTCGTGCGCGGGCACACCCATGACGGCGCCATCACCATAACTCATCAAGACATAGTTGCCGACCCAGACCTCGACCTGGTCCCCGGTCAGTGGATGAGTGACAAACAGGCCCGTGGCCATGCCTTTTTTCTCTTGGGTGGCGAGTTCGGCCTCGGTGGTGCCACCGTGAGAACATTCCTGAATGAACGCGGCCAGCGCCGGATTGTGGGTGCTCGGCCGCCACCGCGCAGAAGGTCACACCCATGATGGTGTCGGCGCGTGTGGTGAACACGTACATGCGGCCATCACCAATGAGCGTGCCGGAGTCGTCCCGGATCTCGTGGGTGAAGGCAAAACGCACCCCCTCGGACTTGCCAATCCAGTTTTCCTGCATCAGCTTGACACGCTCTGGCCAGCCCGGCATGCGGTCACCGGTCACATTGGCCAACAGTTCTTCAGCGTAATCGGTGATCTTGAGGTAATAACCCGGAATCTCGCGCTTCTCAACCGTAGCGCCCGTGCGCCAACCCTTGCCGTCAATCACCTGTCCCAGTTGACGATCTGGGTCTTGCGGTAGGCGATGCCTTTTTCCAGCATCTTCAAAAACAGCCACTGGTTCCACTTGTAATACTCGGGCGTGCAGGTGGCGACCTCGCGGCTCCAGTCGATGGCCAGCCCCATGGCCTGCATCTGCTGCTTCATGTAGGCGATGTTCTCGAACGTCCACTGGGCCGGTGGCACCCCGTTTTTGAGCGCCGCGTTTTCGGCGGGCAGACCAAAGGCGTCCCAACCCATGGGCATTAACACGTTGTAACCCTGCATGCGCAGCTGGCGCGTCAACATGTCATTGATGGTGTAGTTGCGCACATGGCCCATATGTAACTTCCCGCTAGGGTAAGGCAGCATGGAGCAGGCGTAAAACTTCTTTTTGGGTTTGCCGTTGGCATCCACCGCGTTTTCAGTCACACGGTAGGCATCCATGGCGCCCCAATGGGCCTGGGCAGCGGGTTCAACATCAAGGTGGTTGTATTTTTCTTGCATGGCGATCTGAAAAAGCGGCTCCGGGCCGCGATGGCATAAAACAGGGACTGATTTTAGGGTTGGGCAGTTGGCGCCGGTGCATCGGCCACGAAGCCGATGCGGTTCAAGCCCGCTGACTGGGCCGCCCCCATGACCTCGACGATGCGGCCGTAGGGCACGGTCTTGTCGGCCCGCAGCAGGATTTCGGTCTGCGGATTGACCCGCGCCAAAGTCTGAAGCTGGCGCACCAGCACATCCATGGCGACCGCCTGATCCTGCAGGTAAGTTTGTCCGCTGGCATCCACCACCAAGGTCACCGACCGCGGCGCATCGCCCGACTTGGCACCCTCAGCAACCGGCAGATCCAGCTTGATGGAACTGGCCAGCAGCGGCGCGGTTATGATGAAGATCACCACCAGCACCAGCATCACGTCGATCAACGGCGTCATGTTGATGTCGCTCATGGGCTGGGCACCCAAGGATCGATCCAGGCGACCGAATGACATGGCCTGGCTCAGAGCGCGACCGCGCCAGTGCTGCCGAGCTCGCGCAGGTCGCGGGCAAAACCTTCCAGCTCGGCCTCCAGCCGGGCGATCGCCCGGCCCAACACGTTGTAAGCAAGCACCGCAGGTATGGCCACCACCAAGCCGGCGGCTGTCATGATCAGGGCTTCGCCCACCGGGCCTGAAATCTTGTCGATGGTGACCTGCCCCACGCTGGCAATGCCAACGAGCGCATGGTAAATCCCCCACACCGTGCCCAACAGACCGACAAACGGCGCCGTGGCGCCTACAGTGGCCAGCCAGACCTGACCATGCTGGAGTTTGGCGAGTGTGGCGTGTAATGCGTTACGCAACACCCGGGTGAGTTGCTGCGCGCGATCACCGGCATTGGCCAGGGTGCCACCGGTTTCAAGTCGCGTCGCCTGCACCAACGGCAGCACCAGCAACTCCCGGTCAAACACACTGACTTTCTGCACTGCCTCGGCCATCGAGCCGGATTGCCAAAAAGCGGCGATGCAACGCGCCACATCGCCACTGGCGCGACGCAACAACCATGTTTTCCAGACAATCACCACCCAGCTGCCCACCGACATGGCCAGCAGCATCAGCGCGACGGTACGCGCCAGGGCATCACCTTGCCAGAAAAACTGCGCCAGATTCATTTGAGATTGAGCACATCGGCCATGTCAAAGAGCCCGCTCTTGCGTCCGCTCAGGAAGCGAACGGCACGCAGGCTGCCCTGAACATAAGAGACACGGCTGGATGACTTGTGGCTGATCTCGATGCGTTCGCCGGTGCCGGCAAACAGCACGGTGTGATCGCCCACGATGTCGCCGCCACGGATGGTGGCGAATCCAATGCTGGAGGGGTCGCGCTCACCGGTGACCCCATAACGCTCATACACAGCACAGTCTTTCAGGTCGCGGTTCAGCGCGGTGGCAATGACTTCGCCCATCTTCAGGGCCGTGCCAGAAGGGGCGTCGACTTTGTGGCGATGGTGGGCCTCGATGATTTCGATGTCGTAGCCGGTATTGAGGGACTTGGCCGCCATCTCCAGCAATTTGAGCGTGACGTTGACACCCACACTCATGTTGGGCGCCATGACGATGGCAATGTCTTTGGCCGTCTCGGCAATTTCCTGTTTTTGGGCATCGCTGAAGCCGGTGGTGCCAATCACGGCATTGACCCCGAGTTCACGACAGACCTGCAAATGGGCCAGTGTGCCCTCGGGACGGGTGAAGTCAATGAGGGTCTGCGCGTTGGCCAAACCAGCGCGCAAGTCAGCGCTGATGGTGATACCGCTGCGCAAACCCAAGGCAGCTGCTGGGTCCGTGCCAACGGCCGGGCTGCTGGCCACATCCAGGGCACCGCTGAGTTGGCTGTCGTCAGAACGGCAAATAGCCTCGACCAACATGCGGCCCATGCGCCCGCTGGCACCCGCCACGCAGATGCGGTGAAGAGAGGTTTCAGTCATGTGAGATTTAGGAATCAGTTGGCGCTGCTTTCCAGCGGCGGATAACTCGGAGGCAAGGGGGGTAAGGGTTTGGCAGCTGGGGGTTGCGCCACGGCAGTGGCCTTGAGAGCCTCTTCAGACATTTCCAGCACAGGCAAAGTGCCCGCTTTGCGGCCGGAATCCAGCGAAGCAACAAACTCGGCCTCGCTGGGCAGGGCATCGGCCTCTACCTTGGTCAAGCGGTCACCCTCAAAAAAAACAGTTACCCGACGCGATTGGGGCTCGACGCCCTGGCGCTTGAAGGTGAAAACGTAGTCCCAGCGATCAGCATGAAAAATACTGACCAGCAAGGGCGTGCCCAGAATTTCGCGCACCTGCAAACGGCTCATGCCTTCCTTGAGCACCGCAGCCTGCTCCCTCGACACAAAATTGCCCTGCACAATGTCAATTTTGTAAGGGGTGATCACATTGACCACACGATTGCTGGCTTGATTCATACTGCCGCAGGCAGTCAAACCGACAAGCGACAAGCCTGTCAAACTCAAGCAAAAAAAACGAAGCAGAGACTTGGACATGGGCTGAACGGGTAGCGAAGGATGAGACGATTGTACTGGCTGCCCCCACCGGCCGGGGACGTCAGCCTGGGCCTCACACCCCGCTGTCAGCTGGTCTCGTTCATCGCCAGGCGGTGACGCTCAACGAAGTCCTTGTAGGTGTCGACCCCACGCATTTGCAAAATCGTGTTACGCACCGCGGCCTCCACCAGCACCGCCAGATTGCGCCCGGCCACCACCTGGATCACCACCTTGCGCACCGGCACGTCAAGTACATCCTGCGTCAGGGGCTCATAGGGAATACGGTCGTAATCACGCTCCATGGTCTCACGGCGAACCAGATGAACGATGAGTTGCAGGCGTTTTTTGCGGCGCACCGCGGTTTCACCAAAAATGCCCCGAATATCGAGCAAACCGATACCACGCACTTCGAGCAAATTCAGCAGCAACTCCGGGCAGCGCCCCTCGATCGTGTCTTGGTTGATGCGGTACAAGTCCACCGCATCATCGGCCACCAATCCGTTGCCGCGCGAGATCAGCTCCAGCCCCAATTCACTTTTGCCGAGGCCCGATTCCCCGGTGATAAGCACGCCGACACCCAGAATGTCCATGAAGACACCATGCATGGTGCTGCGGTCGGCGAAATGCTTGGACAAATAAGCCCGCAACACGTCGATGACAAACGCCGAGGAGCCAGCCGTGGCAAACATCGGGATCTGTGCCCTCTCACACATGGAGATCAGGCCTTCAGGCGCGGTTTGTCCGTCTGCCAGCACCAGCACCGGTGGCTCCAGCGTGACGATGCGCGCAATACGCCGGGCGCAGTCTTCAGGCGAGGCGTTCACCAAGTAGGCCACCTCGCGCTCGCCCAGAATCTGCACCCGATAAGGATGAATGTAATTGAGATAACCCACCAGATCAGCGCCCGAACGGGCGGCACGCACTGCCACTTCGTCAAAACGCCGCTCTGACGCGCCCAGGCCGGCCACCCACTCCCAGCGCAAATTGGCACGAAAAGCCTCAAACAAAACTTCGGCGCTGATGACGTTGGGCTTCATGGCAAAGGCTCCGGCTCAGATATTTCAGGTCAACAAAAGGGGAAAATGATCAAGCCGATTGCCAGTTGACAATACGTTGGTAGAGTTCCGAGGCGTCCTGTATTTTCATGAGCTGTTCACGCAAAGGTGCATCGCTGAGCATCTCGGCAATTTCCGACAATATTTCCAGATGCTTCTGGGTCGCCGCCTCGGGCACCAGCAAAAAAATCATCAGACCAACGGCCTGTTCATCGGGCGAATCAAAGCCAATGGGCGTTGCCAACTGCATGACGGCTGCCATGGGCGCCTTGAGCCCCTTGATACGGCCGTGCGGAATGGCCACGCCATGCCCCAACCCGGTGGAACCCAGACGTTCTCTCGAAAAAAGGCTGTCGGTAACCAGCGCACGGCTCAGTCCATGCAGGTTTTCAAACAGCAAACCCACCTCTTCAAATGCTCTTTTCTTGCTTGAAACGTCCACTTGGACCAGAACTTGTTCAGCCGAAAGGATGGAGGCGAGTCGATTCATGATGTACTTTGAAGGTGCGCGATGAAAATTTGGCACAAAAAAAGCCGCACGCACTTGCGGGCGGCTTGCCTGATTTTAAATTACATCAAGCGTTTGGCTGGGTCATGATGATGCGCCTGCAAACGGTCCTTGTGACGCACCACCTGGCGGTCCAGCTTGTCAACCAGTTCATCCACCGCTGCGTACAGGTCGGAATGGGCACTTTCTGCAAACAACTCGATGCCCTTGATGTGAATATTGCATTCTGCTTTTTGACGACGTTCCTTTTCCTTCATATTCTCCAGAGTCAGTAACACTTTGACATCCACCACCTGATCAAAATGCCGTTTGATCCGATCCAGCTTGCTTGTCACATAACTGCGCAAAGCAGGGGTAACTTCCAAATGGTGACCGCTGATCGTCAAGTTCATAAAAGCCTCCTAAAGCTCCTGGGTGAGAAAGTTGCCAACAAAGCCGGCAACCGGTGAAAAACGAGTTATCAAAGCATGGCCAGACTATGCTCCGGCTCGCCACAATTTGCAATTATTTTCCATGATGCAATGCATCATACTCCGGTCTTGCAGGCCGGTTGACGGCAACCAGCCTGCTTGCGATGCGATAATTCAACGGTTCAAATGAACGTCGTTTTGACGGGTGATACTGCGCACGAACGCCCTCTGGCGCAGGCATTCCTTACGCCAGAGCGCCTTTGAGGCAGGCATTCGCCGGCCCGCAACAACGCTTCATGATTTACCTCATTTGGGAGTGGGCGCATGCTCAACATCTTCACCCTCGCCAATGGCCGCCTGTTTCAGGAAGAGATCGAATCCCTCGAAGAGCTGTCTCGTTTCCAGCCGATCTGGGTCGACCTGGAGTCGCCCACGCTCGAAGAAAAGCGCTGGATCAAACAATATTTTGGCCTATCCATCCCCGAAGACGCGATGGACGAGGACATCGAAGAGTCGGCCCGCTTTTACAAGGAAGACAACGGCGAGCTGCACATTCGCAGCGACTTTCTGGTCGCCGATGACGATGAACCCCACACCGTGCGTGTGGCCTTTATCCTGAACCTGGTCAACGACGAGCTCAAGAGCAAGGGCATCCTGTTCTCGATCCACGACGAGGACGTGCCGGTGTTCCGTCTGCTGCGCATGCGCGCGCGGCGTGCACCCGGCCTGATCGAAGATGCCAAGGAGGTGTTGCTCAAGCTGTTCGACGCCGATGCCGAGTATTCAGCCGACACGCTCGAAGAAATTTACGTTGAACTGGAAAAAGCCAGCGCCAAGGTGCTGTCAGGCGACGTGACTGATGCCCTGGCCGGTGAAGTGCTGGCCGCCATCGCGCGCCACGAAGACATGAACGGTCGCATCCGGCGCAACGCCATGGACACCCGGCGCGCGGTCAGTTTCATGATGCGGACCAAAATGCTCAACAGCGAACAGTTTGAGGATGCGCGGCAGATCCTGCGCGACATCGACTCGCTGGACTCACACACGGCCTTCTTGTTTGACAAAATCAACTTCTTGATGGACGCCACGGTCGGTTTCATCAACATCAACCAGAACAAGATCATCAAGATCTTCTCGGTGGCCAGTGTGGCACTGCTGCCACCGACCCTGATTGCCAGCATCTATGGCATGAACTTCAAGTTCATGCCCGAACTCGACTGGACCATGGGTTATCCCTATGCCTTGGGACTGATGCTGGCCAGCGCGCTGGTGCCCATGTGGTACTTCAGAAAACGCGGCTGGCTCAAATAGTTATTTTTGCGACAACAACTGGATGAACTGGCTCACCACGGCCAGCGCATAGGGGCTGGCCACCTGGTTCACAAAGGCAGAAAAATCAAGATGTGCCTGCGCGTCCGCGCGGTCTGAAATGGTTCGCATGGCGACAAATGGCAAGCCATAGTCATGGCACACCTGAGCCACTGCCGCGCCCTCCATCTCAACGGCCAGGGGTTCATGGCCGGCCGCCTGAAGATCGGCGCGCATGAGCATGGCATTGGCAGGATCACAAACAAACTGATCACCACTGGCGATCAGGCCGAGGAGAACATTCGGCGCATCCAGCAGCAAGTTATTATGAAAATGGTCGCCAACACCCGCCAGGCCAAGACGCGCAGCTTCCAGCAACAAGGCCGAAAGCATGGGATCACAATCGAATGTTGATCGCCCGTATAGCGGTACTTCGTAACGGGGAAAAAGCGGTGCGGCGTTCAGGTCGTGCTGAATGAAGGCATCAGCCACCACCACATCCCCGACTTTGACGCCCGTCCCCATGCCGCCGGCCACACCCGTAAAAAGCACACTGTTGACATCAAAGGCTTCAACCAGCACCGTGGTGGTGGTGGCCGCGGCCACCTTGCCGACCTTGGACAGCACCAGCACCCCGTCCTGTCCGGCCCACTGGCCGCGCCAGAAGGTTCGCCCGGCCCGCTGCACACGCTGCGGGTTGGTCAATTGCTGCAACAGGCCCCGCTGTTCATCCAGCAGGGCGCTCATGATCGCGAGCGTCAAGTGTGCTCCCTTTTCATGCGGCTATTTTCCACGCAGCTCTCGCCGCAAAATCTTGCCGACCGGTGTTTTGGGCAACTCGGTCCGGAACTCAATGACTTTGGGCTGCTTGTAGCCCGTCAGGTTGGCCTTGCAAAAAGCGCGTACCTGCTCTTCCGTGACGCCCTCGTCTTTGCGGACAATGACAAGCTTGACCGCCTCGCCGGTTTTTTCATCCGGCATGCCAACACAGGCACACTCCATGATGCCACCCATTTGCGAAACCACTTCTTCGAGTTCGGTGGGAAAGACATTAAAACCGCTCACCAGAATCATGTCTTTTTTGCGGTCCACAATCTTGAAGTAACCTCGCTCGTCCATCACGCCAATGTCGCCCGACCTGAAATAACCGTCCGCCGTCATGACCTTGGCGGTCTCGTCAGGTCGCTGCCAGTAACCCGCCATCACCTGCGGGCCCTTGATGGCGATTTCGCCCGACTGCCCCGGCAATACCTCCTGGCCCGCGTCGTCGATCAGCTTGAGCCAGGTGCTGGACACCGGAAGACCAATCGAGCCCGAAAATTCAACGTTGATGACAGGATTGGCCGTGACAATCGGCGAAGTCTCGCTCAAGCCATAACCCTCGACAATGGCGCAGCCCGTTTTTTCGTGCCAGAGCCTGGCCACCGCACTTTGCACGGCCGTGCCACCGCCGGCAGACACCAGCAGGTGACGCCAGTCCACTTTGCCGAAATCAGGGTGATGGGCCAAGCCATTGAACAGGGTGTTGACTGCGGGGAAAAAATGAATCCTGTGTTTGGCCAGCTCAGCCAGCACCGCCGGAAAATCGCGCGGATTGGGAATCAGGATCAACATGCCACCGGTGCGCAGCGACAGCATCATGGCCACGGTAAAGGCAAAGATATGGTAGAGCGGCAAGGCGCACACCACATTCATTTGCTCCCCCGCCGGTATTTTTTTCAAGGCCGGGGCAAACCAGTGGTCGGATTGCAGCAGATTGGCCACCAGATTGCGCTGCAACAGCACCGCCCCCTTGGAGACACCGGTGGTGCCTCCGGTGTACTGCAACACAGCGACATCGTCAGACTTGATGACAGGCTTTTTCAAACTTCCATGGCTGGCCCTGGAAATTGCCGCGTTGAAACGCACTGCGCCGGGCAAATTAAAGACCGGCACCATCTTCTTGACGTTGCGCACCACGTAATTCACCAAAGCGCCTTTGAGCAGACCCAGCTGGTCACCCAGGGCACACAACACGATGTGTTTGATTTGTGTCGCTGACAGGCATTTCTCGAGCGTCGCGGCAAAATTTTCCAGGATCACAATAGCCTTGGCCCCCGAGTCCCTGAGTTGATGTTCCAGTTCGCGCGCCGTGTACAGCGGGTTGACGTTGACCAGGGTGTAGCCGGCACGCAGGATACCCGCCACGGCAATCGGGTACTGCAACACGTTGGGCATCATGACGGCCACCCGGTCGCCCCTGACCAGACCCAGACTCTGCAAATAGGCACCAAAGGTTCGGCTCAATTCATCGATCTGTCGGTAGCTCTTCTCCTTGCCCATGAAACTGCATGCAGGTCGATCAGCAAATTTGCTGAAGCTTTCCTCCATCATGTCGACCAGGGAGACATATTGGCCCGCATCAATATCGGAAGGCACCCCAGGGGGGTAGCTCTTGAGCCAGATGCGATCTGTCATGGTGAACACTCCAAAGATTGACTATGCGCCTGAATTTATACCTGTTTGTCATTGACAAGCTGCTGTGTTTTCCCTAACTCTGACAGGATTAGACACAAAACTCCAGCCGATCCTGGCGGGCCCGGCAAACGCCCAAAAAAAGAGGCCACATGGGCCTCTTTCAAGCAGGTTTGGTGACAACTCATGCCTTGAGAGCAGTCAGCACCTCATCCAGCATTTTTTTGGCGTCGCCAAACAGCATCCGGTTGTTGTCCTTGTAGAACAGCGGGTTGTCGACACCGGCGTAGCCAGAGGCCATGCTGCGCTTCATGACGATCGAGGTCTTGGCCTTCCAGACTTCGAGTACCGGCATGCCGGCAATCGGGCTGTTGGGGTCGTCCTGCGCGCTCGGATTGACGATGTCATTAGCGCCGATAACCATGGTCACATCAGTATCCGGGAAGTCGTCGTTGAGTTCATCCATCTCGAACACGATGTCGTACGGCACCTTGGCTTCGGCCAGCAACACGTTCATGTGTCCGGGCATGCGCCCTGCCACCGGGTGAATGCCAAAGCGCACGTTGACACCCTTTTCGCGCAGGTGTTTGGTGATCTCGAACACGGTGTGCTGGGCTTGCGCCACAGCCATACCGTAACCCGGCACAATGATCACCGACTTGGCTTCGCGCAACAGCTCCGCCGTCTCCAGCGCCGTCACCGGGGTGACTTCACCAGCCGGTTGCGCAGCATCGCCGGCAGCAGGCTTGGGTGTGCTGGTGGTACCAAAACCACCGGCGATCACACTGATGAAGCTGCGATTCATGGCGTTGCACATGATGTAGGACAGGATCGCACCGCTGGAACCCACCAGGGCACCCACCACAA
>JBEGLK010000049.1:0-11993 GCA_041183605.1 Pseudomonadota bacterium | reverse complement strand
CGACTCGCAGGCGCTCAGCACCAGCGACGCCCACCTCATCATCCAGCTCGGCAGCACCGGCCTGGGCGCAGGCAGCAAGCCCGACAAGGCGCGTGAAGCCGCTGAACTGGCCATCGAGCACATCCGCGAAGCCATTGACGGCGCGCATATGTTGTTCATCACCGCGGGCATGGGCGGCGGCACCGGAACTGGCGCGGCTCCCGTGATTGCACGGGTGGCGCGTGAAATGGGGATCCTGACGGTCGGAGTGGTCACCAAACCCTTCGAGTTCGAGGGCAAGCGCCGCATGGATAACGCCGAGTCCGGCTTGGCCGAACTCGAAGCCAATGTGGATTCGCTGATTGTGGTGTTGAACGAAAAACTGCTCGACGTGCTGGGCGACGATGCCACCCAGGACGAGGCCTTTTCCCACGCCAACGACGTGCTCAAAAACGCCGTCGGCGGCATTGCCGAAATCATCAACGTGCCAGGCCATGTGAACGTCGACTTCGAAGACGTGCGCACGGTGATGGGCGAGCCCGGCAAGGCGATGATGGGCACCGCGGTGGCCGCCGGCCCCGACCGCGCCCGCATTGCCGCCGAGCAGGCCGTGGCCTGCCCGCTGCTCGAAGGCATCGACCTGTCTGGCGCCAAGGGTGTGCTGGTGCTGATTTCGGCTGCCAAGGGCAGCCTGAAGCTGTCCGAGTCCAAAGTGGCCATGAATACCATCCGCGACTACGCCTCGCAGGATGCCCATGTAATTTACGGCACCGCCTACGACGACAACCTCGGTGACCAGATTCGTGTCACGGTGGTGGCTACCGGCCTGAGCCGCCAGGCGCAGCGTCCGAAACTGGTGGTGACACAAACCCAACCCGACATGGGGCTGCGCGGCTGCGCACCGGCACCCATGACGTGCCGTTCAACATTCCCACACTCAACAGCCCGCTTGGCATGGGTCAGGTGAGCAGCCCGATGGCGACCAGCAATGTGGAGCGCGGTCAGACCGACTACGGCTCCATGGCCACCCCCAGCGTCTGGCGCAACCGCACCTCGGCCGCGGCCAAGGTTGATGCCTTGAGCAGTGGTGGCATGGACGACTTCGAGATCCCTGCGTTCCTGCGCAAGCAGGCGGATTAAAAAGCTGCCACATTGCCCCCGAGGCGTCCAAAGGGGGCAATCGTCGTTGAAATCGAGAAGCCGGTGACCACATTCAATACATCCCGTGAAATCCCGGCAACCATCGAGCAGGTTTTTGCCGCGATGAGCAGTCCGGAACGTCTGGCGCGGTGGTGGGGGCCGGCCGGTTTCACCAATACGTTCAGTGTTTGCGAATTCAAGAAGGGCGGGCGCTGGTCTTTCATCATGCATGGACCAGATGGCACCAACTACCCCAACGACAATGTGTTTGCAGAAATTGAGGTACCGGGGAAGCTTGTTGTTCAACACGTCTCGGAGCCGAAGTTCCGTTTGACCATTAACCTGGCCTCATCGGCGGCGGGAACCATGGTGTCGTGGTCGCAGGTCTTCGAGAAAGCAGAAGTTGCCCGTCGTGTCGAGCACATTGTTGTGCCTGCCAACGAACAGAATCTTGATCGCCTGTCGGCAGAGGTTTTGCGTCAATTGGACCGTCGCTGAGATCAAACCCAAGTTACCAGGAGAAGCTCATGTCAGATCGCACCGTTCGCCTGCACAGGGTCCTGCGCACCACACCAGAAAAGCTCTATCGCGCATTTCTCGAACCTGGCGCCATGGCCAAGTGGCTGCCACCCTACGGTTTTACCTGCGAGGTGCACCACATGGACGCCCGTGTTGGAGGTGGCTTCAGAATGTCGTTCCACAATTTTTCCAGCGGCAACGGGCATTCTTTCGGCGGTGAATACCTCGAACTTGTTTCGAATGAGCGCATTCGTTACACAGACAAGTTTGAAGATCCCAATTTGCCGGGTTTGCTTGAGGTCACGGTCGTGCTGAAGCCTGTTCTTTGTGGCACTGAACTGAATGTCACCCAGACCGGCATTCCGGAAGCCATTCCGCTGGAGATGTGTTACCTGGGCTGGCAGGAATCGCTGGCACAGCTTGCCACTCTGGTTGAGCCCGATATTCCCGGCTAAGTTCGGTCAGCCTGCGGGATCAACATGTCAGCCATGCGCATCGTTGCCCTGACCGTGCTGGCCATGATGGCATTTGCCAGCAATTCGCTGCTGTGCCGCCTTGCCTTGAAACTCACCAGCATCGACCCGGCCAGCTTTACCTTGATCCGGCTGGCTTCCGGCGCGCTCATGCTTTGGCTGGTAGTGCGACTCACGCGCCGCACACAAGCGGGTGGGGGCAACTGGCGCTCGGCCTTGGCCTTATTTGCTTATGCGGCCGGTTTTTCTTTTGCGTATGTCAGCCTGACCGCGGCCACAGGTGCCTTGCTGCTTTTTGGCGCAGTCCAGGCAACGATGATAGGCCACGGCATTTGGGCTGGAGAAAGAATGCGGCGACTGCAGCTTGTCGGTCTGGTGCTCGCCCTCGGGGGCCTGGTCGGCCTTTTGTTGCCGGGACTTTCCGCGCCGCCCTTGCTGGGTTCCTTGTTGATGTTGGGCGCCGGGGTGGCATGGGGCATCTATTCCTTGCGCGGGAAAGTTGCGGGTGATCCCACCCGGGTCACAGCAGGAAATTTCCTGCGTGCGGTTCCCATCGCGGCAGCGTCCAGCATCCTGATGCACAACGGCACTTCGCTGGATAGCGCGGGATTCTGGTACGCGCTTGCGTCGGGTGCACTGGCATCAGGCATCGGGTACGCCATCTGGTACACCGCATTGCCTGCGTTGAAGGCGATCAACGCCGCGACCGTGCAACTGAGCGTTCCGGTCATTGCGGCCCTGGGGGGCATCCTTTTTCTCGGAGAAGCCGTCACCCTGCGCCTGGTTTTGGCGTCTGTGGCCATACTTGGCGGGATCGCACTGGTCATTCTGGAGCGGCGCAAGGTGAATGGCACCAATAAGGCGCTCCAGCCGTTCAGACAAAAGTAAAATCGCCCCGTGCTTAAACAACGAACCCTCAAAACACTGACACGTGCCGTGGGCATGGGCCTGCACAGCGGTCAGCGCGTGGAAATTACCCTGCGACCGGCGCAGCCGGACACCGGCATCGTGTTCCGGCGTGTCGACTTGCCCGAGCCGGTGGATATTCCGGTGTCCGCGCTGGCCGTCACCGACACCCGCATGGCTTCCACCATCTCAACCGGCAATGCCAAGGTGCACACCGTGGAGCACCTGATGTCGGCCTGTGCCGGCTTGGGTGTCGACAACCTCTATGTGGACATCACCGCCGAAGAAGTGCCGATTCTGGACGGCTCGGCGGCTTCGTTTGTGTTTTTGCTGCAAAGTGCCGGTATCGAGTTGCAAAATGCCCCCCGCCGTTTTGTCCGCCTGTTGTCGCCGGTGGAAGTGCGCCAGGGCGCGGGCGACAACGTCAAATGGGCGCGGCTCGAGCCCTATCATGGCTACCGCCTCAGTTTCGAGATCGACTTCAGTCATCCGGCGGTGGATGCCACCGGTCAGCGCGTGCTGTTCGACATGAGCACGGGCTCGTACTCCAAAGACATTGCCCGTGCCCGCACCTTCGGTTTTACCAAGGACGTCGAGATGATGCGCGCCAACGGTCTGGCGCTGGGCGGTGGTCTGGACAACGCCATCGTGATGGACGACTACAAGGTGCTCAATGCAGGTGGCCTGCGTTACGACGACGAGTTTGTCAAACACAAGATTCTCGATGCCATGGGTGATCTGTACCTGCTGGGCAAACCTTTGCTGGCCAGCTACAGCGCCTTCCGTTCGGGCCATGCGCTCAACAACCTGTTGCTGCGCGAGTTGCTGAACCACCGCGAAGCCTGGGATGTGGTGACGTTTGAGAACGAAAAACTGGCACCCGCCGGTTTTGCGCAACTGGCGCGGGCCTGGTAGGAGCGACTCGCCATGCTGTTGTTGCGCTGGCTGCTGCTGTTGATGCTGCTGGCTTCGCTGGTGTCGTTTGGTTTTTATGCCGGCACCGGGGATCCGCGTTTCAAGCGTTACGGCTGGATGATCCTGAAGTGGGCCTTGCTGTCGTCGTTCGGTTTTTTTACCGTGCTGATTCTGGAGCGTGTGGTGTGAGTCGGGCGTTTGATCCGGATCGGTGACATTTTTTTCTGGTTTAATTTGTCTCAAGACAGATTGCCTGCCATGTTTCAATGGCAAGATTGGCCCATGAATAAAAAACCGTTCCTGTTTTTGCGCGGTCTCCAGCGCGGCTTTACCTTGATCGAGCTGATGGTGGTGTTGCTCATCATCGGCGTGTTGGCCGCCCTGATCGTGCCCAATGTGCTGGACCGTGCCGACGATGCACGCGTCACGGCTGCCAAAACCGATGTCGCCAACTTGATGCAGGCGCTCAAGCTTTACCGCCTCGACAACCAGCGTTATCCGAGCGCAGAACAGGGCTTGCAGGCCCTGCTGGTCAAACCCACCACGGCCCCTGTGCCGAACAACTGGAAAACCTACCTCGACAAGTTGCCCCAGGACCCCTGGGGCCATCCCTACGTTTATCTCAATCCCGGCATCAAGGGTGAGGTCGACGTGATGTCGTACGGTGCGGATGGCCAGTCGGGTGGGGAAGGCCGCAATGCAGACATCGGCAGCTGGCAGCCCTGAACCATCCCGGTGTCGTCCTGGACTGTCGTCCGGCTTCACCTTGCTTGAACTGCTGGTGGTGATGGCGCTGGTGGCGATTGTCTCGACCGGCATCGGATTTGCCCTGCGCGACAGCACCCAGACACAACTGGAACGTGAAGCCTTGCGCCTGACCGCGCTGCTGGAGTCGGCTCGGGCGCGATCACAGGTCAATGGTGTGCCGGTGCGCTGGCGTGTGACGGCCGAGGGTTTTCTGTTTGAAGGATTGCCGCCGTCCGCCCAACCCGAGGACGACTTACCACACGCCTGGCTGGATGCGGACACCACCGCCAGTTTGGACAGCGCCCTCCTGTTGGGTCCCGAGCCCATCGTGGGCCGGCAGAGTGTGACGCTGCAGTCGCGCAGTCAGCCGACGCATCGCCTGCGTTTGGCCACCGATGGTGTCCGGCCCTTTGCGGTGCAGACCGAAACGCCATGAAAAAGCGTGGTGCGCGCGGCTTTACCCTGGTCGAGGTGCTGGTAGCGCTGGCCATTGTGGCGATTGCCCTGACCACGGGTTTGCAGGCGACGGCGGCGCTGACCCGGCATGCGCAGCGCCAGTCGGACATGGTGCTGGCACAGTTATGCGCTGAAAACGAGTTGGTCAAAATCCGGTTGCTCAGGCAAATGCCGGATGTGGGTGACAGCAGTGTGACTTGTGAGCAGGCCGGCCGCAGCCTGACGGTGGCGCTGGCGGTACGCCCCACGCCCAACCCTAACTTCAGGCGTGTCGATGCGCGGGTGTTGGACGGTGACGCGCCGATCTGGCGCCTGACCACCGTGGTGGGGCGTTATTGATGCGGCGCGGCTCGGCCTCTTGCCAGGGTTTTACCCTGATTGAATTGCTGGTGGCGATAGGCCTGATGGCCTTGATGACCGTGTTGAGCTGGCGCGGCCTCGACGGCATCAGCCGTGCGCAAACCCATTTGCAGCAGCAATCGGATGACGTTTTGGCGCTGCAGGCCACGCTGGCTCAGTGGGGCGCAGACCTGGATGCCATGGCCGAGCAGCCCGACATGGCCAGCCTCGACTGGGACGGTCGCGTGTTGCGCGTCTTGCGGCGCAACAGCGCGATGTCAGGTGAGGGCCTGCAAGTGGTGGCATGGACCCGACGCAATGTGGCCGGTCAGGGTGTGTGGTTGCGCTGGCAATCGCCACCCCTGCTGACACGCCGCGACATGACCCTGGCCTGGCAAAAAGCGCAGGGCTGGGCGCAAACCCCAAGTGACGATGACCTGCTGCGCGAAGTGCGTACGGTGGCGCTGGACCAGTGGCAAATTTTTTATTACCGCGGCAACGCCTGGAGCAATCCGCTGTCCAGCGCGGACACAGTTGTCAGTGCGCCCGCTGCCAGCCCTGCCAGTGCGGCCAGCGCTACTGCGGGCGCCGTCGCAGTGTCGAGCGTGGCCACCCCTCTCACGGCGGCCGTGCCCGATGGTGTCCGGCTGGTGTTGATGCTTGCACCCGGCCAGGCCATCAGCGGCACGGTGACGCGTGATTGGGTGCGCGGCTCGATCGGGGGTGGCAAATGAGGGCGCAGCGCGGCGCAGCCATTCTGACCGCCATGCTCACGGTGGTGCTGGTGGCCACGCTGGCGTCGGCGATGTTGTGGCAACAATGGCGCGCGGTCGAGGTCGAAACTGCGCAACGTGCACGGGTGCAGTCGAGTTGGATCCTGACCGGCGCACTCGACTGGGCGCGCCTGATCCTGCGCGAAGATGCGCGCCAGGGCGGGCCTGACTATCTGTCCGAACCCTGGGCGGTGGCGCTGGCACCGGCGCGTCTGACCACATTTTTAGCGGCTGAACGAGGCGAGGCCCTGGTCGGGGATGACGCCGAAGGTGTTCAGGACGCTTTTCTGGCGGGCCACATCCAGGATTTGCAGGCGCGCCTGAATGTGAACAATCTGATTGAAAACGGCAAGCTGCATGAGCCCAGCCTGGCGGCCTGGCGGCGCCTGTTTTCCCACCTGAATTTGCCTGAGTCTGAATTGATGGCCATGACGCAGCAACTCTTGCTGGCCTATGCACCGGCCACCAACAAACAGGCCGAGGCCATTGCGCCTTTGCGCCCGATCGCCGTGCCGGATCTGGTCTGGCTTGGTTTGTCACCGGCCACCCTGCAGGTTTTGCGACCTTTCGTGACCCTGTTGCCAGTGCGCACGACGGTCAATCTCAACACCGCCGAGCCCGAGGTGCTGATGGCTTGCATTCCCGGACTGGACATGGCGCAGGCGCGCGCGCTGGAGGCATCGCGCGGCGCGCAACACCTGCGCACCTTGCAGGATGCAGAAAGTCGGGTGGGAAACGCCAAGATCAAACTCGACGCCGGTCAACAGGACGTGTCCAGCCGTTTTTTCAGCGTGACCGGGCAACTCCGGATGGGCCAGGCCACGCTGCAGGAGACATCGGTGCTGCAACGCGACGGCATGGATGTGAAAATTTTGAGTCGCACGCGAGAAATGGTCCAATGACATTTGCAACTCTTACAATGATTCGAAGCTGCTCACCATGATCTCTTTCATCATTACCCTTCCCGCGGCCGTAGCTGATGCCAATGCGCAGTACGACTATGTGCTGAGCTCCGATGGCAACAGCAACACCCGCACTGCCAGTGCGCCGCTGGTCTTGTTACCGAAACTTCCGGATCGCCAGACAGAAGTGGTCGTGTTGCTCCCCATGCCAGCCTTGTCCTGGCATCAGGTGTCATTGCCCAAGGGCAGCCTGGCGCGTGGCCTGACGGCTGAAAGGGGCGCAAGTCGCCTGCGCACCATCCTGGACGGCTTGCTCGAAGACAGCTTGCTCGACGAGCCGTCGCAGTTGCACCTGGCCTTGCAGCCTCAGCCGCTGGTTGACGCGCCGGTCTGGGTGGTGGCCTGCGACCGGGCCTGGCTTGCAGGTCATTTACAGGCCCTGGCCGGGGCAGGATTTTCGGCCAGCCGCATCGTGCCCGAATTCACGCCTGAAGCGCTGGCGCAGACACTTTATGTGGTTGGCGACGAGCAACACCCGATGCTGGTGGGGGGACGCATGTTGGTGTGTCCCTTGTCGGCTGCGGTCGTGGGCTTGCTGGGTGAACCGCAGGCGCCGGAACGGATGCCCGAGGTGGTCGCCGAACCGGCCGTGGCAGCCCAGGCTGAGGCCCTGTTCAAGCGCGCTGTTACGCTGCAGCAGCGCCCACAGCGCTTGCTGCAAGCAGCACAAACCACCTGGAATCTGGCCCAGTTTGAACTGGTCAACGCCAGCCGGGACCGGGCTTGGGCGCGGCTGGCCCAGGGCCTGAAAAATGTTCTGCGTGCCCCGCAATGGCGTGCCGCGCGATTCGCTTTGGTGGCGCTGGTGCTGGCCAACCTGGTCGGCCTGAACGCCTGGGCCTTGCGTGAGCAGGCGGCGTTGCGAGCCAAGCAGCAGGCGGTGCGTACGGTGCTGAGCAACACATTCCCCGCTATCCCCGTGGTGGTTGACGCGCCGCTACAAATGGCCCGCGAGGTGGCCACCTTGCAACGCGCCAGCGGAGCGGCATCAGGCACCGATCTGGAGACCATGCTGGCTGCCTTGGGTGCGCAGCTACCGGTCACCCAAACAGTCACCGCCATCGACTACGGCTCGCAGGAGTTGCGAGCTAAATTTTCCGCGGACGCAGCTGCCGAGCAAACGCGCGTGGCCCTCGGGCTCAGACAGCAGGGCCTGTCCGCCACCTGGGATGGCGCGCAATGGGTACTCAAAGCGGGATCAACCCCATGAAGATATTGACGCAAATACAAACCCGCTGGCGCGGCATGCCCTCACGTGAGCAGCGCCTGGTGGTGCTGGCAGGCGTGTTGATTAGCCTGGCGCTGTTGTGGTGGCTGGCGCTGGGGCCGGCACTGGCGGTGCTCAAGGCGGCGCCAGCGCAGCATGCGACGCTCGACGCCCAACTGCAACAGATGCAGCGTCTGCAGGCTCAGGCCAAGGCACTGCAGGCACAACCCGTACTGTCGGTGGATGACGCGCGGCGGGCGCTGGAAGCATCCATAAAACCGCTGGGTGCCAGCGCGCAAATGACGGTGCAACTCGATCGTGTCACCGTGTCGCTCAAGTCTGTTCCCGCCAATGCGCTGGCACACTGGCTCGCCACGGTACGACAAAACGCCCATACCACACCGGTGGAAGCACACCTAGTGCGCAATCCGGCTGGCAGCTGGGACGGCTCCCTGGTGCTGAACCTGGGCGCTGGGCAATGAGTTTGATGCAAAAGACCACCCCCTGGCGCTGGGCGCTTGCCGGTGGACTGCTGGGCTTGGCGCTGAGCACGGTGCTTTTTGCGCCGGCGCGCTGGTTATCGGCCTGGGTGCAGCAGGCCAGCCGAGGCCAAGTGCTTCTGATAGATACGCGTGGCACCGTCTGGGCGGGTTCGGCACGCGTCACTCTCACGGGGGGCGATGGCAGCCAGGAAGCGGCCACGCTGCCGGGACGGCTGGCCTGGGATGTCGCACCTGTGCTGGGGGGTGCCAGCTTGCAAATCAATGCCGACTGCTGCATGCAACAAGCCTGGGCCATGCAGCTGCTGCCGCGCTGGAACGGGTTGCAACTGCGTCTGGCAGACGCACAGTCACAGTGGCCGGCAGGTTTGCTGGCCGGCCTGGGCACGCCATGGAACACCATGCAGCCCCAGGGTGATCTGCAGTTGAGCACCCAGGGCCTGACGCTGGCTTGGGCTGCGGGACGCCTGATGATGACAGGGGCAGCGCAACTCGATGCCATCGACCTGTCATCCCACCTGTCCACCTTGCGCCCCATGGGTAGTTACCACTTCAGCTTGCAGGGTGGGGTACCCGTCACCCTGGCCGTGACAACACTGCAGGGTAGTCTGCAAATGTCCGGCAGCGGTCAGTGGGTAGGTGGCCAGCTGCGTTTTAGTGGCGAGGCCACTGCCGCACCCCAACACGAGGCTGCCCTGGCCAATCTTCTGAATCTCATCGGGCGGCGCAACGGTGCACGCTCCATCATCAAAGTGGGTTGAATCAGCATGATCAAAATGAACTCCGTCAAATTCCGTCATCTTGTTTGCTCCCTGGCTGCCGGCGCGATGCTGTCGGTTGGTTTGGCCATGTTCACGCCTTATGTTATGGCGCAAACCGCGGCCAGGCCAGGGGAATCCGTGACCCTGAACTTCAATAACGCAGAGATCGACGCGGTGGCGCGCACCTTTGCCAGCATCACCGGGCGCAATGTGGTGGTGGACCCGCGCGTCAAGGGCACCATGACGCTGGTGACGGACAAACCGGTCAGTCGTGCTGCCGCCATGGGCCAGTTTGTGGCAGCCTTGCGCTTGCAGGGCTTTACCCTCGTGGAGGCGGACGGCCTTTACAAGGTGGTACCCGAAGCTGACGCCAAATTGCAGACCGGCGGTGTCAGCACACGTGATGGCGAAGCCGGCAACCTGCCCGCGGGCAACCAGATCGTGACGCAAATTTTCAAGCTCAATTTCGAATCGGCCAACAATCTGGTGCCGGTGTTGCGGCCCTTGATCAGCCCCAACAACACCATCAACGCCAATCCTGGCAACAACTCGCTGGTGATCACCGACTACGCCGACAACCTGCGTCGCATGGGCAGCATCATCGCGGCCATGGATGTGGCCAATGCCACCGGTGTCGAGGTGATCCCGCTGCAACACGCGATTGCCTCCGATCTGGCACCCCTGGTGTTGCGGCTGCTGGGCTCCAGCGGCGCTTTGGGTGTTGCTCCCGGTCAAGCTGATACCGCGTTCAAGACCACGCTCATTGCCGAACCCCGTTCCAACGCATTGATCCTGCGCGCTGCCAACGGTGCCCAGCTGGCGCTGGCGCGATCGCTGGTGGCGCGGCTGGACCAGCCCGATGCGCCAACAAGCAGCAATGGTGCAGCGGGCAACATCCATGTGGTTTATCTGAAAAATGCCGACGCCACCAAGATGGCCGCCACCCTGCGCGCCGCAGTCAGCGGCACTGCCACGCCGGCAGCCGCCCCCACAGGTGCACCCGCTGCTGCTGGCACGCAAGCTGTACAGGCCACCACCGGGGGACAGATTCAGGCTGATGTGGCGACCAACTCGCTCATCATTACGGCGCCCGAGCCGCAGTACCGGCAGCTGCGCGCGGTCATCGACAAGCTCGATGGCCGACGCGCCCAGGTGTTCGTCGAAAGCCTGATTGCCGAGGTCAGCGCTGACCGGGCAGCTGAATTCGGCATCCAGTGGCAGGGACCGTTGGGTAAGGCCGGCGACTCCGTGATCGGCTTGCTGGGCACCAATTTTGGTGCCGGCGGCAACAACATCATCAACCTGGCGACGGGTGCCGCCACCGGCGACGTGGCGCCAGCACGCGGGCTTAATTTTGGCGCAGTCCAGCGGTCCAACGGGGTTTATGTGCTGGGCTTCCTGGCGCGTTTCCTCGAAGAGTCGGGCAGCGGCAATGTGCTCTCCACGCCCAACTTGCTGACACTGGACAACGAAGAGGCCAAGATCGTGATTGGCCAGAACGTGCCGTTCGTCACCGGTCAGTTCACCAACACCGGCAGCAACAGCGGCTCGGTCAATCCGTTCCAGACCATCGAACGCAAGGACGTTGGCCTGACGCTCAAGGTCAAGCCGCAAATCAGTGAAAACGGCACCGTCAAGCTGTCCATCTACCAGGAGGTCTCCAGCGTGCTGGCTTCCACGGTCAACGCCAGCAACGGACCCACCACCAACAAACGCACGATCGAGTCGAACGTGCTGGTGGAGGACGGCGCCATCGTGGTGCTTGGCGGCCTGCTGCAGGACGAATACTCGGGCAACCAGGAAAAGGTTCCCGGCCTGGGCGACGTGCCCTTGTTCGGCAACCTGTTCAAGAGCGAGGCCCGCACCCGCAAGAAAACCAACCTGATGGTGTTCTTGCGCCCGGTGGTGGTGCGTGACGCGCAGGCGACCGGTCAGCTGTCGCTGGACCGTTATGACCTGATGCGTGGTGGCTTGCAGGCGGCCCAGCCTGTGCCGAGCAGCCTGGTGCCGATCAACGAGGCACCGCTGTTGCCACCGGCACCCGTCAAGGCGGCTCCCGGCAGTGTGGCAGCCCCGCTGGGTGCAACGCGTTAACAAGCTTCAACAAGCGAGCTGGCCCATGCGTTACCCCCTGCCTTATGCCTTTGCCAGAACCCACCAGCTGTTGCTGGAGGAAGACGCGGGCAATTTCAACTTGTTGGTGCACCCGGAGTCCGTGCCCAGCGCCGTCGGTGAGGTGTTGCGCAAGTACCCGCAAAGCCAGTTGCAGACACAAGCGGCCAATGCCCTGATCCAGCGCATCAGCGCGGCCTATGC